>NZ_NSGT01000015.1:0-64762 GCF_009192905.1 Xanthomonas sp. LMG 12459 | reverse complement strand
GACCAACCACCTCGACCTGGAGATGCGCGAGGCGCTGGCCGAGGCGCTGAGCGATTTCGAGGGCGCGATCGTGATGGTCTCGCACGACCGGCACCTGATCGGCCTGGTCTGCGACACCTTCTGGCGCGTGGCCGACGGCGTGGTCGAACCGTTCGACGGCGACCTCGACGCCTATGCCGCGTGGCTGCGCACTCGCCCCGCCGCGCAGGGCACCAAGCAGAAACTGGCCGAGGCCGCGCCGACCCCGCCGCCGCCGGTCAAGCCGCTGCCGGCGAAGAAGCCGCCGAACCCGCACAAGCTGGCCGCCGCGGAGAAGCGCGTGGGCGAACTGGAAGCGGCGCTGGCCGAACTCGACCGCCAGCTCGCCGATCCCAAGCACTACGCCGATGCGGAGAAGATGGCGGTGCTGGGCCGCGAGCGCGAGGCCGCCGCGCGCGACCTGGCCCAGGCCGAGCAGACGTGGATGGAGTTGATCGACGGCGCCTGAGCCTCGGTGGATCTCGCCATTGCCGGTGTGTGCCGGCGAGCACGGACGATCCACGTCGAGCTGACGGTTCCTTCTCCCTGCGGGACCATGGCCCCCTTTTCGGGGGAAGGTGCCCCAAAGGGGCGGATGAGGGTGCGGGTGCCTGGGGACTCGGAGTGGCCGGCCGTGCGTGCCGGCGTACCCTCACCCCAACCCCTCTCCCGGTGGGAGAGGGGCTTCAATCGCTTCTTGACGCCGCTCCAGGCCAGACCGGAGCGCGAGCCGGCCCATCCCTGTGGGAGGGGCTTCAGCCCCGACGCCGCATCGCCTCAGCCAACGGCAAGTCCCACCTGCATTGCATGCGCCAGCGCCCAGCGCTGCGCGCGCGCCTGCCCCACGAGGACGCTGCTGGCGACAGTGGCAGGCCGTGCCCGGCGCAATCGCGCGCGCCGGACATGCCGTGCAGGATGAGGACGATCGCATCCGCCGACGCGCGCGGCGCCGGCCCGTGCCGCTCAGGCGGCAGCGCTGGCCACGACCAGCAGGCCGCCAGCGATCGCCGCCCAGTCCAGCGGCGTGCGCGAGCGCAGGCTCTGCAGCGAGGGGCGGGCGGTCGGCGTCGGCCGGAGGCTGGCCTTGAGCGCCATCAGCGCCAGGCCAGCGGCGCTGAGCGCCCAATGCCATTCGCTGGCGCCGCCGCGCAGGAAGTAGGCCAGATGCAGCACACACAGGCAGCCCAGGACGGCTGCCAGCACGACGTCACGCGAGACCAGGCCCGGACGGGCGGTCAGGACAGCACGGTTCATCAGCATGTTTCCCCCGAAACGGTCAGCGCCATCCCCGGCGCACAGTGCGACTGCGACCAGGATCATATTTCGGGCCTGCCCGGCCGCCAAGCGGCAGTGCACAAATTCTTCACATTACTGTCAGGCCTTGCTGGTAAGCGAAGCAAGGTGCATGCCGGCGTGTGCCCAAGCCCTCCCGGCGCCTAATGCGGCGGCAGCGGTGTCGCTCAGTCGGCCAGTGCGGCCTGCTCGGCCAGCAACCACTCGCGCAAGCGCCGGGCGGCGTCGCTTTCCGCGCGCGAGCGCAGCCGGGTCAGCCAGTAGCGGCCCAGGTCGATGCGGGTGCTGAACGGACAGACCAGCCGCCCGGCATCCAGGTCCTGGGCGAACAGCCGCAGCGGCAGCAAGGCCACGCCGTGGCCGGTCGCGGCGATGCTGGCCAGGGTCAGCGAGGCATCGCAGATCGGGCCGCCCGCCTGCACCTCGGGCGCGCCGGCGGCCTGCAGCCAGCGCGGCCATTCGTCCAGCCGGTAGGAGCGCAGCAGGGTGGTCCTGGCGAGGTCGGCGGGCGTGCGCAGCAGCGGCGCCAGTGCCGGCGCACACACCGGCGCGAACGGCGCGTCCAGGATCGGCGTGGCGTGCTGGCCCTGCCAGTCGCCATCGCCGAAACGGATCGCCAGGTCCAGGCCTTCGCCGGCCAGGTCGACCCGGTTGTTGTGGGTGTACACGCGCAGTTCGATGTCCGGGTGCGCGGCGTGGAAGGCGTCCAGCCGCGGCAGCAGCCAACCCGCCGCGAAGGTGCCGACCACGCCCACTCTCAGCGTCTCGCGATAGCGACCGCCGGCGAAGCGCTGCAGCGTCCCGGCGATGCGGTCGAAGGCCTCGGTCAGCACCGGATGCAGGCGCAGGCCTTCGTCGGTCAGGGCCACGCCGCGCGGCAGGCGCTGGAACAGCACCACGCCCAGGCGCGCCTCCAACTGTTTGATCTGATGGCTGAGCGCGGCCTGGGTCACGCACAGCTCGGCGGCGGCACGGGTCAAATTCTGGTGCCGCGCCGCGGCCTCGAAGGCGCGCAGGGCGTTCAACGGCAGATGCGGACGGATCATCGCCAGGTATCAATTCGGCTCATGGGTGCGATTGAATAACCTCGCTGGTGGGGGTGGGTCAATGCGGCCATCATCCTGGCTCCCGACGGAGGTGGACGATGCTGACGAGACGACGGTTCCTGCAGGGTGTGGGCATGGGCGCGAGCCTGCTGGTCGTGGCTGGTGCACAGGCAAAAAACGCGAAAAAACCGACGCCGACGCTACAACTGCGGCTGGCCGAGATCGAGCGTCGCAGTGGCGGCCGGCTCGGCGTGAGCCTGCTCGACGGTGGCGGCGCAACACTGGGCGGACAGCGCCAGGACGAGCGCTTCCCGCTGTGCAGTACCTTCAAATTTCTATTGGCAGGGGCGGTGCTGCAGCGGGTCGACCGCGGCGAACTGGCCCTGGAGCGGCGCGTGCCGGTGCGCAAGGCGGATCTGCTGGCGAATGCGCCGGTGTCCGAGCGCCATGTCGGCGCCACCCTCAGCGTGGTCGAACTGTGCCGCGCGGCGATGATCTACAGCGACAACACCGCGGCCAACCTGCTGCTGCCGCTGGTCGGCGACCCGCCCGGGGTGACCCGCTTCCTGCGTGCGCTGGGCGATACGCAGACCCAACTGGACCGCAACGAGCCGGGCATGAACGAGTTCGTCGCCGGCGATCCGCGCGACACCACCACGCCGGCCGCGATGGCGGGGACGATGCGCGCCTTGTTGCTCGGCGAGGTGCTGCAGCCGGTGTCGCGACAGCGCCTGATTGCCTGGATGCGCGACAACCGTACCGGCAACGACTGCCTGCGCGCCGGCCTGCCGGCGGGCTGGCAGATCGGCGACAAGACCGGCAGCAACGGCACCGATACCCGCAACGACATCGCCATCGTCTGGGCGCCGGGACGGCCCACGCCGCTGCTGCTCACCGCCTATCTCAACGGCGCCACGGTCGACAGCGCCGCGCGCGATGCGACGCTGAAAGCGGTGGCGCAGGCGGTCGTGGCTTCGCTGCCTGCGCAGACGCGGCGTACCGGTTAGGCGGCGTTGCGCGCGTTGCATCGACTGCGTTCGCCGCAATCGCGCCGGATGCAGGTCGCTATCCCGTAGGCGCGGCTTCGGCCGCGACAGGTTTTATCGCGAAGGTCAGTCGCGGCTGATCCCACGAGCGGGAGCCGCCGCCATGCGTACGAGACGCTGCTCGCGATCATCGGCGACGCCACGTGCTGATGCCGCGCGCGACCGCCCGCGTTGTACCAACGGCCACGGCCACCGCGGCTGTGCTCACTGATCGTGCGGTCCCTTCCATTCCCCATCCTGTTCGGAGCGTCCCATGCGTCGATTCGTCTGCTGTTCGTTGGCCATCGCCCTCGGTCTGTCTGCCTACGCCGCGCAGGCGCGGGTCTGGGAACCCGCACCGGGCCACGTGCAGGTGCCGATCTGGCCTGGCGCGGTGCCGGATGCGCTGCCGCATCCGAAGCCGGAAACGGCTGGGCCCGGGGCTAGGATCGACAACGTCAGCCGGCCGACCATGACGGTGTACCCGGCGCAGGGCCACAACACCGGCGCCGCGGTGGTGGTGTTTCCCGGCGGCGGCTACCAGATGCTGGCGATGGACCTGGAGGGCACGGAGATCTGCGACTGGCTGGTCTCGCGCGGCATCACCTGCGTGCTGTTGAAATACCGCGTGCCGAACTCCGGGCCGACCTGGGTCAACGACCGGCGTTACTACCCCAAGGTGCAGACCGCGCTGCAGGACGCGCAGCGCACGCTGGGCCTGGTGCGCCAGCAGGCCGCCACCTGGGGCGTGGACCCGCACAAGATCGGGGTGATGGGCTTTTCCGCCGGCGGGCACCTGGTCGCCGCGACCAGTACGCATTTCGCCAAGCGCACCTATCCGCTGGTGGATGCCGCTGACCGCGTGAGCTGCCGCCCGGATTTCGCCATCGCCGTGTATCCCGGCCATCTGTGGGTGCACGAGGACGAGGATGACGACACCCGCAATCCCACCGATCTGGCGTTGCGTCCGGACATCCGCGTCGTCGCCGACACCCCGCCGACCTTCCTGCTGCAGGCCCAGGACGACCACGTGGACGGCGTCTCGCAGGTGCTGGCGTACTACGTCGCGCTCAATCATGCCGACGTGCCGACGGAAATGCATATCTACGCCCAGGGCGGCCACGCCTTCGGCCTGCGCGCCAAGCACCTGCCGATCGCACAGTGGCCGCAGCTGGTGGAGACCTGGCTGCGGACGATCGGGGTGCTTGAGGGCCGGGATTAGGGAGTCGGGATTCGGGATTGGCAAGAGCGTGTCAGTGCGCGGATTGCGCTTTCACGAATCCCCAATCCCAAATCCCGGACGTTGTCACGAATCCCCAATCCCGCCCGCCTCAGACGGGTCCGGGGCCTTGATAGTTGGGCGGGCTCTCCTGATACAGCCGCGCCGCCCCGCCCATGGCTGGATCGCTGATGCCGGGCTTGCCGGTTTCCACGCGGCCGGCCAGGCGCTGGCGGGCGTTGTCCTGGATCAGCCACAGGTCGTACCAGCCGCCGCTCGGCTTGGCATTCCAGCGACTGCGCTGCTCGGCGCCGGGCGCCAGCGTCACCCGCTGGCGCGGTTGTGCCTGGGCGTAGGCGGCCGGTTCCAGGGACACCTCGAGTGGCGCGGCACCCGGATTGCGCAGGACCAGGCACAGCGCCTGCGCGTCGGTCGGCTCCTGGACGATCTCGGCCTGCAGCAGCGGGGCGCTGAGGTCGCCGCGGTAGTGGCGGTGGAAGCCGTTGGGGCCGAGCAGCCACAGGTCGTAGCTGCCGTCGTAGGTGGTCCAGGTGCCGTCCAGGGTCGCGCCAGCGCCCACCGTGTAGCGGCGCGGGATCGACTCCAGGAGGTAGCGGTCGTAGACGTGCAGCACCGCCGCTGCGCCGGTGTTGGCCATGCGCAACTGTACCTCGCCGCGCTCCGGCACGTGCTGCAACTGCACCGTTGGCCGATACGGCAAGGCACGTGCGCGGCGCACGCCGAACGCCTGGCGCGGTGCCTGCAACTGCGCCGGCAGCGGTGGCACTGCGTGGTCGTGCAACGCCGCGGCGCGCGCGGCCGCCTCGCGCACGTCCGGCAGGTCGGCGACGAACGGACGGGTGTCGGCCTGGCGGAAATCGAAGGCGTTCAGCAGGTCGCCGCAGACCGCGCGGCGCCACGGGGTCAGGCCGGCGGCGGCGACCCCGAAGCGGCGCTCCAGCAGGCGCAGCACCGAGGTGTGGTCGTAGACCTGCGAATCGACCCAGCCGCCGCGGCTCCACGGCGAGATCACGTACAGCGGTACGCGCGGGCCGAGGCCGTAGGGACGCCCACGCAGCTCCGGCGGATCGGCCTTGGCGTCGCCCGGTGCAGGATGCAGGTGGTATTCGCCGTCGGTGGCGACGCTGGAGGCGCCGGCCCAGCCGCCGGCCGCGGACGGGTCGGGCGAGGGCGGGGCCGGTGGCGGCACGTGATCGAAGAAGCCGTCGTTCTCATCGAACATCAGCAGCAGCGCGGTGCGCGCCCACACCTTGGGATCGGCGGTCAGCGCATCGAGCACGCGCGCGGTGTAGGCCGCGCCCTGCGCCGGGCTGGACGGATCGGGATGCTCGCTGCCGGCGGCGTCGGCGATGATGAAGCTCACCGACGGCAGCCGCGCAGCCAGCACGTCCTCGCGCAACTGCGCCAGGCTGCGGCTGGAGACGCCGCGTGCGCGCAGTTGCGGATCGTGCCCGGGTGCACCACGCCAGGCCGCGCGGAACGGCGCGAAGCCGGCCAGCGGGTTGTCGGTGAAGTTGTCGGCCATGTCCTGGTAGATCTGCCACGACACGCCGGCCTGCTGCAGCGCTTCGACGTAGCTGGGCCATCGGTAGTCGTCCGGATCGCCGCCCAGTTCCGGGAAGTTGTCGTGCGAATTGGCGATGACCGGGCCGCCGGCGCGCGCATGCGGATCGTTCTGCCCGGTCCACAGGAACACGCGGTTCGGATTGGTGCCGGCCTGGATCGCGCAGTGGTAGGCATCGCAGACGGTGAAGGCGTCGGCGAGGGCGAACTGGAACGGCAGGTCGTCGCGTTCGTAGTGGGCCAGCGCGTGGTCGCGTTTGGCTGCCGGCCACTGGCCCATGCGGCCGTGGTCCCAGGCCTGCTGCGCGTTCGGCCAGGTATGCGGGGTGCCCTGCACGCGCATGGTGGCGAAGTCGCGTGCGGTGCGCAGCGGGAACGGCGCGAGCTGGCGGCTGCCGTCGGCGCTGGGCTGCAGCCAGACCGTGCGCGGTGCGGTGTCGGGCAGCGGCGGGGCGGGGATCGGGAAACGGTCGCCGAAGCCGCGCACGCCGGGAAGGCTGCCGAAGTAATGGTCGAAGGCGCGGTTCTCCTGCATCAGGATCACCACGTGCTGCAGGTCGTCGAGGGTGCCGCTGCGCACGTCCGGGGGGATCGCGGCGGCGCGGGCGATGCTCGGCGGCAGCAGCGCGGCGGCGCTGGCGGTGAGGCCGGCGCGGAGCAGCCGGCGGCGGGTCAGGTCGGTCATGGTGGTCCCGGGGAACGCAAAGCGGCGGCGGCCGGGATCGGTCGCTGCCGCGAGACTGCCACGGCGTAGGTGACAGGTCGACCATGAGGGCGGTGCGACGCCGCACTGCTGGCGCTGTTGGCTGTCTTCAGCGGCGTGTCGCGTTTGCTGCGACATGGCCTGTGCAGTGCGGGGGGGCTGGGATCGCACGCGGTCTGTGCGATCGCGGCGCGAGCGATTGGCACGCCAGCGCTCCGTGATGGCACAGCACACGGCCGACCCGGCATCATCGCCGCTGCCGCCGCCGGCGGGTCCCACCGGAATCTCCTGCCCGATGAGCCACGAACTGATCTACCTGCTGCTGATCTTCGCCCTGCTGGTGATCCCGCGCGCGCTGCAACGCTTCAAGATGCCGGCGCCGCTGACCTGCCTGCTGTTCGGCATCATCGCGATGCTGGCGATGGGGCCGCGCGCGCACGACCCGGTGGTGACCCTGCTGGCGACGCTCGGCATCTCCTCGCTGTTCCTGTTCGCCGGCCTGGAAGTGGACCCGAAGGCGCTGCGCCGCGGCTTGTGGCCGCTGCTGCTGCACCTGGTGGTGCGTGGCGGCACCCTGTTCGGCGTCGGCTGGCTGGCCTGGCGCTACGCCGGGCTGTCGTGGCAGGCGGCCGGATTGCTGGCGCTGGCCCTGCTGACCCCCTCCACCGGTTTCATCATCGAGTCGCTGGGGCGGCTTGGGCTGGACGAAGAAGAGCGCTTCTGGGTCACCAGCAAGGCCATCGCCGGCGAACTGCTGGCGCTGGCGGCGCTGTTCGTGATCCTGCAGGCCGGCGATCCCTGGCAGATGGGCCTGTCCAGCCTGGCGCTGCTGGCGATGCTGGTCGGCCTGCCGCTGCTGTTCGTGGCCCTGGGGCGCTGGGTGGCGCCGCAGGCGCCGGGGTCGGAGTTTTCGCTGCTGGTGATGGTCGGCCTGATCGCCGCCTACATCACCTATTCGTTGGGCGTGTACTACCTGGTCGGTGCGTTCATCGCCGGGCTGGTGGCGCGGCTGCTGCGCCAGCGCATGCCGCTGCTGGCCTCCGACGAGAACCTGCAGGCGGTGCGCCTGTTCGCCTCGTTCTTCGTGCCGTTCTACTTCTTCAATGCCGGCACCAAGGTGCCGAGCGGGGCGCTGAGCCTGCAGGCGCTGGGCCTGGGCCTGGCCATGACCGCCTGCGTGCTGCCGCTGCGCATCGGCATCCTCTGGCTGCAGCGGCGGGTGCTGTTCGGCGAGGGCGCGCGCAGCAGCCTGCGGGTGTCGCTGGCGCTGTCGCCGACGCTGATCTTCACCCTGGTGCTGGCCGGCATCCTGCGCGACCGCTTCGCCATCGCCGACGCGCTGTTCGGCGCCCTGCTGCTGTACGCGGCCCTGACCACGCTGCTGCCGGCGCTGCTGCTGCGCATGCCGTTCGATGTCAGCCCGCTGGAGGCGGCGCCGGCTGCATTGGCAGATCCCGCGTCGGCGCAGGCACCGACGGCGCCGGACGAGCCGGTGGCCGAGGCGCCGTTGGCGGACGCAACGACGCCGCCTGCCGGCGCGCCGGAAACGGCGCCGCGGCCCCAGCCCGGGCCGGCGTGATGAGCGGGAACGCTTGAAAGCCAGCGTGCGGCCCCCATACTGGCCGCCTCCGTTGCTCTCGCGTTTTTGCCGCCATGCCGATCTACGCTTTCCAATGTGCCGCATGCGGTCACAGCTTCGACCGCCTGCAGAAACTGTCCGATCCCGATCCGGAGACCTGTCCGGCCTGTTCCGCTACGGCGGTCAAGCGCCAGCTCACCGCGCCGGCGTTCCGCCTGTCCGGCAGCGGCTGGTACGAGACCGACTTCAAGAAGGACGGCGACAAGAAGCGCAACCTGGCCGAGTCGGGGAGTACGGCCAGCAGCGGGGAGAGCAAGCCCGCAGCCGCCGCGACGACGTCCGACGCGCCGGCCAAGCCCGCTGCGGCGGCCACGCCTGCCGCCGCGCCTGCCGCGGCCAAGCCTGCGGCGACCTGAGTCCCGCCAGGCCGCGCCAAGCCCGCGGCCTCTCGTAGGAGTGGCTTCAGCCGCGACCGAGCCTTGCCCGGTCGCGGTCGATCCAAAAGGGGCAAGCGCCGCCCCAACTCGACTTGTCACGCCACGCATCCGGCCGCGCAGCACGCCGCGCGGCCCCTTGCCTTGGCTCAGCGCGCCCCGAAGCGTGCCCGGCAGCCGCCGTTGACCCACACCGTATTGCCTTCGTAGCCCCAGGTGCGGCCTTCCGCGCAGGTGGTGCCGGACAGCTGTTCGATCACTTCCGGGCGGCCCTGGCGGCGGTCCCAGGCGCAGGTGCGCAGGCGCTTGTCGTCGCTGCTGCAGGTCACCGTGTAGCCGCTGTCCAGCGGCGGCCGGCCCGGCCCCCAGCCACCGCCGCCGCGGCCCTGGGCGAACTCGCCGCGACAACCGTCGTCGACCCATACCGCGCCATCGCGCGAGCCCCAGGTGCGGCCCTCGATGCAGCGGGTGTCCGACAGCTGCCGCACCAGCATGGCGTTGCGCCAGCCGGTCGGGCAGATGCGCTGGCGCTGGTCCTGGCTCTCGCAGCGGACGGTGCCGGCCACGCCGCCACTGCCGCCGCCGTCGCCCCAGTTGCCGCCCCAATTGCCGCGACCTTCGACGAAGCGACCACGGCAGCCCTGGTCCACCCACACCACGCCGGGCGCCGAGCCCCAGGTGCGGCCTTCGATGCAGGGCGAATCGGACAGGGTGCCGACCAGTCGCGCAGGCCCGCGAAACGGCGTGGCGCATTGCTGGCGGCGGCGGTCGTTGCTGGAGCAGGCGACGGTGCGGCCGTCGAAGCCCGGTTCCTGTCGCCAGCCGCCGCCGCTGCCGCTGCCGCGCAGCGAGGTGGCGATGTCCTGCTGGATGTTGCCGAAGCCCCAGCCGCGGTCGATCTGGTCCAGGTAGAACTCGAGCTGGTCGTCGGGGATCTGCCGCCCGCGCGACTGGTCGGCGTACTCGCGCTCGATCACCCGGACCCGGCCGGGGACCGACAGTTGCCGCAGGTCCTGCGGCGCGTAGGCGCGGGTGCTCTGGGCCGCGGCCGGGGCGCTGGCCAGGGCCAGCGCGGCGATCACCAGCCAGCCACCAAGGTGCTTCAACATGGGTTCTCTCCTCCCCGTGAATGGTGCGCGGACTATAGCCGCAGTCCAACTTAAGCCAGGATGAGTCATGCGCGATTTGCCCGGGCCGACGCGCCGCCGCAGAATACCGGGCTTGCCGGCGCCTTCTGCGCCGGGCGCCCCCTGTTTGGAGCTAGCGATGCGTACCCACTTCTGCGGCCTGGTCGACGAGACCCTGATCGGCCAAACCGTCACCCTGGCCGGCTGGACCGACGTGGCCCGCAACCTCGGCGGCGTGTGCTTCATCGACCTGCGCGACCACGAAGGCATCGTGCAGGTGATGGTGGAGCCGGAGAACGCGGAGGTGTTCAAGGTCGCCGCCAGCCTCGGCTACGAGGACGTGCTGCAGGTCGAGGGCGTGGTGCGCGCGCGGCATGCGGTCAACGACAAGCTGCGCAGCGGCAAGGTCGAGGTGATCGCCACCGCCATCACCGTGCTCAACAAGGCCGCGCCGCTGCCGTTCCACGCGCACGAGAATCCGGGCGAGGAAACCCGCCTGAAGTACCGGTATCTGGATCTGCGCCGCCCGGAGATGCAGCGCATGCAGCGCACCCGCATCAAGCTGGTGCAGGCGCTGCGCCGCTACCTGGACGAGCGCGGCTTCCAGGACATCGAGACGCCGATCCTGACCAAGGCCACCCCGGAAGGCGCGCGCGACTTCCTGGTGCCGGCGCGCATGCATCCGGGCGAGTTCTACGCGCTGCCGCAGTCGCCGCAGCTGTTCAAGCAGATCCTGATGGTGGCCGGCTTCGACCGCTACTACCAGATCGCGCGCTGCTTCCGCGACGAGGCGCTGCGCGCCGACCGCCAGCTCGAATTCACCCAGCTCGACATGGAGTTCGCCTTCGTCCGCGAGCGCGACGTGCAGGACTTCGTCGAAGCCATGGTCCGCGCCATCTTCAAGGAGGTGGTCGACGTCGAGCTGGCCGCCGAATTCCCGCGCATGACCTGGGCCGAGGCCATGCGCCGCTATGGCTCTGACAAGCCGGACCTGCGCATCGCCCTGGAACTGACCGATGTCGCCGACTTGGTCAAGGACAGCGACTTCGCGGTGTTCACTGCGGCGGCCGCCGACCCCGACGGCCGCGTCGCCGCGTTGCGCATTCCCGGCGGCGCCAGCCTCTCGCGCAAGCAGATCGACGAGTACGCCGCGCACGCTGCCAAGTACGGCGCCAAGGGCCTGGCCTACGTCAAGATCGCCGACAGCGGCGAGATCAGCTCGCCGATCCAGAAGTTCTTCGGCGAAGCCGCGTTCGCCACGCTGCTCGCCCACGTCGGTGCCGGCAACGGCGACATCGTGTTCTTTGGCGCAGGCGCCTACGGCAAGGTCTCCGACTTCATGGGCGCGCTGCGCCTGAAGGCCGGCAAGGACTTCAACCTCATCGCCGATGGCTGGCGGCCGCTGTGGGTCACCGATTTCCCGATGTTCGAATGGGACGAGGAGGCGCAGCGCTACGTGGCCTTGCATCACCCGTTCACCGCGCCGGCGGTGGACGACATCGCCGAACTGCGCACCCACGCCAAGACCGCGGTGTCGCGCGGCTACGACATGGTGCTCAACGGCAACGAGATCGGCGGCGGTTCGATCCGTATCCACCGCCCGGACATGCAGAGCGCGGTGTTCGAGCTGCTCGGCATCGGTGCCGAGGAAGCGCGCGCCAAGTTCGGCTTCCTGCTGGATGCGCTGAACTACGGCGCGCCGCCGCACGGCGGCATCGCCTTCGGCATCGACCGCATCGCCGCGCTGATGGCCGGCACCGAGTCGATCCGCGACGTGATCCCGTTCCCCAAGACCACCGGCGCGCAGGACCTGATGACCGACGCGCCGTCGCCGATCGCCGACGCGCAGCTGGCCGAAGTGCACGTGCAGGTGCGCCCGCAGGCGCAGTGATCCCCTTTCTTCCAACCGTAGCGCAGGCCGACACATGAGCGAGACCGCATTCAATCTGGAGTGGGAAACCCTCGGCAACGAGGGCGCAGTGGAGGCCATCGTCACCCAGCGCGCGCGCGTGTTCGGCGGCTGGCTGGTGCGCGCCGGCAGCGGCGCCAACGCGCCGCTGGCGTTCGTGCCGGATCCGGAGGGCCGTTGGGACGGCGAGGACTTCGGCGAGGACGACTACGAGTACGAGGAAGACGACGAGGAAGAAGAGGACGAGGAAGAGGAAGGCGACGACGAGGACGAAGACGAGGGCGACGGCGAAGAGGCCGACGCCGACGCCGCGCACCCGGCGCGCTGAGCCGTGCTGATTCGTCGCGCCACGCCGGACGATGCCGCGGCGGTGACCCGCATCGCCACGGCCACCTTCTGCGAAACCTTCGGCCATCTGTATCCTGCGCAGGACCTGCAGGCCTTCCTCGACGAAGCCTATTCGATCGAGCGCGCCCAGGTCGTGCTGGCGCATCCGGACTACGCGATCTGGCTGGTCGAGCACGACGGCGAGGTGGTGGGACACGCTGCCGCCGGCCCTTGCGGCCTGCCGCATCCCGACGTGACGCCTGGCGATGGCGAACTGAAGCGGCTGTACCTGCTGCGCGCGCACCAGAACGGCGGCTGGGGTGCGCGGCTGTTCGATACCGCCCTGGCCTGGCTGGAGCGCGACGGCCCGCGCACGCTGTGGCTCGGCGTGTGGTCGGAGAACCTGGGCGCGCAGCGTTTCTACGCGCGCTACGGTTTCGAGAAGGTCGGCACCTACGAATTCCCGGTAGGGCAGGTGCGCGATCTCGAATTCATCCTGCGCCGGCCGCCGCGCGCGGCCTGACGCCTGCAGCCGGACGTCGTCCGGGCATGCCGCGTCGACACAGCGGCAACGAGCGCGCGCTACAGTGCTGGCCTGTCCAGCTTGAGGAGAGCACGCCATGTTCCGACCGTGGATGGGAATCGCCGCCGTGGTGCCGCTGCTGGCCGCGTGCGCGCCACCGGCGTCGCTGCAGCCGGCCAGTGCCGGGCCGACGGTGCAGGGCGATGGCCGCTGCAACGTCGAGGCCGTGGCCTGGGCGGTGGGCCAGGAGGCCACCCAGGCGACCATGAGCCGGGTCTGGAAGGAGAGCGGAGCCGGCGTGGTGCGGCCGATCGCGCCGGGCCAGGCGGTGACCCGCGACCTGCGCCTGGATCGGCTCAACGTGTTCCTGGATGGCAGCAATCACATCGTCCGTACCACCTGCGGCTGAGTCGCCGATGGCCGCCGCGCCCCAGGTGCTATTGCTGCACGGCATCTGGAACGCGCGGCCGTGGCTGCTGCCGCTGGCGCTGCGCCTGCGCCGCGAGGGCTGGCGCGTCGCCAGCTTCGGCTATTCGACCGCGTTCGGCGGCGCCGAGGCCGCGCTCCCGCGGCTGCAGGCCCGCATCGAACGTATGGCCGCCACCGGTCCGGTGGCGCTGGTCGGGCATAGCCTCGGCGGCCCGGTCGCCTTGCAGGCCTTGCAGGAGGTGCCCTCGCTGCCGGTGACCCGGGTGGTGTGCCTCGGGAGCCCGCTGGCCGGCAGTGCCGCCGCGCGCGCCCTGGCGCAACGGCGGCTCGGACTGGCGCTGGGCCGCAGCGCGGCGCTGTTGCAGCAGGGTGTGGCGCGCTGGGACGGGCCGGCCGAGGTCGGCGTGGTCGCCGGCACCGTGGCGCGCGGGCTGGGCGCACGCTTTGTCGCGCTGGGGCCGGAGTCCGACGGCAGCGTAGCCCTGGCCGAGACCCGCGTGCCCGGCCTGGGCGATCACTGCCGGGTGCGCGCCAGCCACAGCGGCTTACTGTTCTCGGCGCAGGCCGCGCGGCAGACCGCCGCCTTCCTGCGCGACGGCCGCTTCGCCGCCTGAGCCGGTCGCCAGACATCGAGCGTCCGGCGGCGGCGGTGGCCGGCGCCGCGTCGCGGTGTCCGCCCGATCGCCTTGGTGCCGGCACAGGCGATGCCGCCGCTTACGGCGTCACGAAGGTCTTCAACCAGTCCAGCGTGGGGTTGAGCGCCCAGGCGGCGGTGCCGCTGCGGTAGTTGCCGTCGACCAGCACGCCCGTGCACTGGGTGCCTGGATAGCCGCCGAAGCCCATGAAGCAGTGGTCGGCGTAGAGGTCCTGCACCTCCCGGTCCTTGACGACGTACCAGCCGCTGCCGTTGCTGCGGAAGCACGACTGCTGCCCGTCGCAGCGCAGGCCGGTGACCAGTTGCGCCTGGGTGCGGGCGACGTTCTCGGTGCCGCCGACGAACATGTCGCGCTCGCCGTTGATGATGCGCAGGCGATCGGACGGCAGGCTGTGGTTGCCGTCGGCGATGCAGGAGGCCAGGTTGTAGTAGGCGGTGTAGGTCGTACCGGTGCCCTGGCCGAACGAGGCGGCGACCCGGGGATCGTAGTCGTGCGCCAGCACCGAGATGATCGAGCCCTGGCTGAGCCCGCCGGTCACCACGCCCTTGGAGCAATCGGCCTTGTCGCGGGCGCAGAGCTGGGCGATGGCGCTGTTGATGTTCTGCGCGTCGAAGATGGCCTTGGCGCGGTTGCCGATGACGCCGCAGCTGCCGAAGCTGGCGTTGTCGTACTCCACCGAGGCCGCCACGAAGCCCTTGGCCGCGGCGGCATTCACCGCGGCCATCGCCCAGTTGCTCTGGTAGTTCTCGCCGGTCCCGCCGATATGCACGTAGACCGGGTACTTGCCCGTCGTGCGGGGTTCCTGGCCGCTGATCGCATAGGTGCTGACGCCGGCGTTGTAGCGGCCCCTGAAGGCATCGGTCTGGGCGCTGGCCAGGCCCGGGGCGGCAAGGGCGAGCAGGCCCAGGCAGCGCAGGGCCAGCGACAGGAACGGGGCGGAGGTGGTGCGGGACATGAGGGATCTCCTTTCGGTGCGATGGAAAGCGGGCGCGACTTACGCGTTCAGCCTCCAGGTGGGGCGTGACAGTTCTGGCAGCGATGTGGCGCGCATGGGTAGACAGTCCGCCAAGGTTCGACCGGCGGCACGGGCCGGTGCGCGCTGGAGTGGGCGCCGGCCGGGGAGCGGGCGGCATGCGCCGGTCGCACGCGCGGTCGGTCGTCGGCCCAGCCGGGCCGCGGGATGTGCGCGGCATCAGGTAAAATCCGCGTCTTGTCCTTACAACTGTCCGGAACGCCCCATGGGTAGAGGCCCCTCGATCGAAGCCCGCAAGAACGCATCCGATGCGAAGCGCGGCAAGATTTTCACCAAGATCATCCGCGAGATCGGCGTCGCCGCGCGCGCCGGCGGCGGCGATCCGTCCAACAACCCGCGGCTGCGCGTGGCGATGGACAAGGGGCTGGCCTCCAATATGTCCAAGGACGTGATCGAGCGCGCGATCAAGAAGGCCACCGGCGAACTGGAAGGCGTGGAGTACGAGGAAGTGCGCTATGAGGGCTATGCCCCGGGCGGGGTGGCGGTGATCGTCGACTGCCTGACCGACAACCGCGTGCGCACCGTGGCCGACGTGCGCCACGCCTTCAGCAAGTGCGGCGGCAACATGGGCACCGACGGCTCGGTGGCCTTCATGTTCAAGCGCCTGGGCGTGCTCAGCTTCGCCGCCGGCGCCGACGAGGAGAAGATCACCGAGGTGGCGATCGAGGCCGGCGCCGACGACATCGTGGTCTACCCCGAGGACGGCGCGATCGACGTGCTGACCGCGCCGGAGGCGTTCCAGGCGGTCAAGGACGCCATGGACGCGGCCGGCCTGTCCGCCGACCATGCCGAAATCACCTTCCGCGCCGACAACGACATTGCCGTGGACGGCGACACCGCGGTGCAGGTGCGCAAGCTGCTGGACATGCTGGAAGACCTGGACGACGTGCAGAACGTCTATTCCAACGTCGACCAGGCCGCGCTGAGTGACGGGGGCTGACATCATGAAACCCGGGGCCCGGGGCCCAAGACCCGGAACCCGGAGCGGCGTCGTGCCGGTGCCGGAGGCATCGCCGACGTCGATGGCTGCCACGGGCATCTCTGCCCGCACGGGCGCTGCTTTCACGATTCCCGATTCCCGATTCCCCAATCCCGGCTCCACCCGCATCCTCGGCATCGACCCCGGCTCGCAGCGCACCGGCGTGGGCATCATCGACGTGGACGCGGCCGGCCGTACCCGCCACGTGCACCACGCGCCGCTGGTACTGCTGGGCGAGGGCGACTTCGCCCTGCGGCTCAAGCGCCTGCTGCACGGGCTGGATGCGCTGATCGAGGAGTACCGGCCGCAGGAAGTGGCGATCGAACGCGTGTTCATGGGCAAGAGCGCCGACGCGGCACTGAAGCTCGGCCATGCCCGCGGCGCGGCGATCTGCGCGGCGGTGCTGCGCGAGTTGCCGGTGCACGAGTACGCCGCCAAGGAGATCAAGCTCGCCGTGGTCGGCAAGGGCGCGGCGGAGAAGCAGCAGGTGCAACACATGGTCGGTCTCATGCTGAGCCTGACCGGCAAACTTCAGGCCGACGCCGCCGACGCACTGGCCGTCGCCATCACCCATGCCCACGTGCGCGCCACCGCGCAGCGCCTGGGCGTCAGCACGCAGCAGGCGTGGAGCAGAAAATGACAAAGGCTGGGAGTCGGGAGTCGGGAATCGGGAATCGGAACAGCAGAAGCGGTGAAGCGGTCGCCCGCTTTGCCGATTCCCCATTCCCCATTCCCCAATCCCGGCGCCTCGCACGAGGCGCCCAATGATCGGCCGTCTGCGCGGGATCCTGGCCTACAAGCAGCCGCCGTGGCTGGTGATCGATGTGGGTGGGGTGGGGTATGAACTGGAGGCGCCGATGAGCACCTTCTACGACCTGCCCGACGTCGGCCGCGACGTCATCCTGTTCACCCACTATGCGCAGAAGGAGGACAGCGTGTCGCTGTACGGCTTCCTGCGCGAGGGCGAGCGGCGGCTGTTCCGCGACGTGCAGCGGGTCAGCGGGATCGGCGCGAAGATCGCGCTGGCGGTGCTGTCCGGGGTCAGCGTCGACGAGTTCGCGCGGCTGATCACCGCCGCCGACGTCACCGCGCTGACCCGCATCCCCGGTATCGGCAAGAAGACCGCCGAGCGCATGGTGGTGGAACTGCGCGACCGCGCGGCCGACTTCAGCGGCGGCGCGCCGATCACCGGGCAACTGGGCACCGACGCGGTCTCCGAGGCCACGGTGGCGCTGCAGCAGCTCGGCTACAAGCCGGCCGAGGCGGCGAAGATGGCGCGCGACGCCGCCGCCGACGGCGACGAGGTCGCCACGGTGATCCGCAAGGCCCTGCAGGCGGCGCTGCGCTGACCTCGGGTCGGCTCGGCTTCCCGTTCTTTCTTCACGTTCTGGCGCTACTCTTCCCACCATGTCCAGCTCCTCCAGTTCCGCCGCCCGCCCGGGCAGCCACGATCCGCACGCCAAGACGGGCTTTGGGGTGATGCTGACCGCCATCGGCGTGGTCTTCGGCGACATCGGCACCAGTCCGCTGTACACGCTCAAGGAAGCGTTCTCGCCGCACTACGGGCTGACCCCGGACCACGACACCGTGCTGGGCATCCTGTCGCTGGTGTTCTGGGCGCTGATGCTGGTGGTCACGGTCAAGTACGTCACCGTGATCATGCGCGCCGACAACGACGGCGAGGGCGGCATCATGGCGCTGACCGCGCTGGCCCAGCGGACCCTCCCGGGCGGCTCGCGCTCGATGTACGTGGTCGGCATCCTCGGCATCTTCGGCGCCTCGCTGTTCTTCGGCGACGGCGTGATCACCCCGGCCATCTCGGTGCTGTCGGCGGTGGAGGGCCTGGAGGTGGCCGCGCCCAAGCTGGAACCGTTCGTGGTGCCGATCACCCTGGTGGTGCTGGGCATGCTGTTCATGGCCCAGCGCTACGGCACCGAGCGGGTGGGCAAGGCGTTCGGGCCGATCACCCTGGTCTGGTTCGTGGCGCTGGGCGCGATCGGCGTCTACAACATGACGCGCGCGCCGGAAGTGCTGCACGCGCTGAACCCGTGGTGGGGCGTGCGCTTCTTCGCCGAACATAACTGGCACGCGGTGTTCGTGCTCGGTGCGGTGGTGCTGGCGGTGACCGGCGGCGAGGCGCTGTACGCGGACATGGGCCATTTCGGCGCCAAGGCGATCCGCCGCTCGTGGCAGTGCGTGGTGCTGCCGATGCTGACCCTGACCTACCTGGGGCAGGGCGCGCTGGTGCTGCGCGACCCGGCCGCGGTCAGCAACCCGTTCTACGAGGCGGTGCCGGAGTGGGCGCTGTACCCGATGATCGTGCTGGCCACCGCGGCCACGGTGATCGCCTCGCAGGCGCTGATCACCGGCGCCTACTCGGTGGCCAGCCAGGCCATGCAGCTGGGCTACATCCCGCGCATGCACATCCGCCACACCTCGCACTCCACCATCGGCCAGATCTACGTGCCGGCGGTGAACTGGTGCCTGCTGGCGCTGGTGGTGGTGGCGGTGATCGGCTTCGGCGACTCCACCTCGCTGGCCACCGCCTACGGCGTCTCGGTCACCGGCACCATGCTGATCACCACCGTGCTGATGGTCATCTACGCGCGCGCCAACCCGCGCGTGCCGGCGCCGCTGCTGTGGCTGTTCGCCCTGGTCTTCCTGGCGGTGGACTGCGCGTTCTTCTACGCCAACATCATCAAGTTCCTGGACGGCGCCTGGTTCCCGCTGCTGCTGGGCCTGATCCTGTTCACCCTGATGCGCACCTGGCGCCGCGGCCGCAAGCTGCTGCACGACGAGATCCGCAAGGACGGCATCAAGCTCGACACCTTCCTGCCCGGGCTGATGCTGGCGCCGCCGGTGCGCGTGCCCGGCACCGCGGTGTTCCTGACCGCCGACCCGATGGTGGTGCCGCATGCGCTGATGCACAACCTCAAGCACAACAAGGTGCTGCACGAGCGCAATGTGTTCCTGACCGTCGAAACCCTGCAGGTGCCGTACGCGGCGGCCGGGCAGCGGTTGAAGATCGACGCGATCGGCGACGAGTTCTATCGCGTCTACGTGCGCTTCGGCTTCATGGAGACCCCGGACGTGCCGCTGGCGCTGATGCGCTCCTGCGACCAGGGCGGGATCTACTTCGACCCCATGGACACCACCTATTTCGCCAGCCGCGAGACCATCGTGGCCAGCGCCAACCGCGGCATGCCGATCTGGCGCGACAAGCTGTTCGCAGTCATGCACCGCAACGCCGCCCCCGCCACCGGCTTCTTCCGCATCCCCGGCAACCGCCTGGTGGAACTGGGCGCGCAGGTGGAGATCTGAGGCCGCGACGGTGTCGCGGCCTTGGGAATGGGGAGGCGGGAATGGGGAATAGGGAAAGGCAACGGCCGCGGCGTCTGGCCTGAAAGCAGGCGGCGACCATCAAAGTAAGCGCCAGCCGTGCCGCCAACCGCTACTATTGTCCGCTCGATTCCCCAATCCCGATTCCCCAATCCCGGCTTTCCATGGACCGCATCATCGCCAGCAGCGCCACCCGCGAGGATGACGCGGCCGAGGCCAGCATCCGCCCCAAGCGGCTGGACGACTATCTCGGCCAGCAGCCGGTGCGCGAGCAGTTGTCGATCTACATCGAGGCGGCCAAGGCGCGCGGGGAGGCGATGGACCATGTGCTGATCTTCGGGCCGCCGGGCCTGGGCAAGACCACGCTCAGCCACGTCATCGCCAACGAGCTGGGGGTCAATCTGCGGGTCACCTCCGGTCCGGTGATCGAGAAGGCCGGCGACCTGGCAGCGCTGCTGACCAACCTGCAGCCGCACGACGTGTTGTTCATTGACGAGATCCACCGCCTGTCGCCGGTGGTCGAGGAAGTGCTGTACCCGGCGATGGAAGACTTCCAGATCGACATCATGATCGGCGAGGGCCCGGCCGCGCGCTCGATCAAGATCGACCTGCCGCCGTTCACCCTGATCGGCGCCACCACCCGCGCCGGCCTGCTGACCGCGCCCTTGCGCGACCGCTTCGGCATCGTCCAGCGCCTGGCCTTCTACACCCCGGACGAGCTGGCGCAGATCGTGCGCCGCTCCGCCAGCATCCTCGGCATTGCCTGCAACGCCGATGGCTGCGCCGAGATCGCGCGCCGCGCGCGCGGCACCCCGCGCATCGCCAACCGCCTGCTGCGGCGGGTCCGCGACTTCGCCCAAGTCCGCGCCGGCGGGCAGATCGACCTGGCCGTGGCGCAGGCCGCCACGCAGATGCTCAAGGTCGATGCCGAGGGCTTCGACGAACTGGACCGGCGCATGCTGCGCACCATCATCGAGTACTTCGACGGCGGCCCGGTCGGTGTCGAGTCGCTGGCCGCCTCGCTGTCGGAGGAGCGCGGCACCCTGGAGGACGTGATCGAGCCTTACCTGATCCAGCAGGGCTACCTGATCCGCACCGCCCGCGGCCGCATGGCCACCAACAAGGCCTATCTGCACTTGGGCTTGCAGCCCAAGCACCGTGAATTGGGAATCGGGAATGGGGAATCGGGGGTGCTGTTCTAGGATGTTCTGGTTACCCAGCTATCGACAGGAGCGCCGCTCTTGACTGCCGATTCCCCATTCCCCGTTCCCGATTCCCGGCTATTCAGTTGGCCGACACGCGTCTACTGGGAAGATACCGACGCCGGTGGCGTGGTCTACCACGCGCGCTACGTGGCCTTCCTGGAGCGGGCGCGCACGGAGTGGTTGCGGGCGCTGGGGTATGGTCAGGAGCGTCTGCGCCTGCAACACGATCTGGTGTTCGCGGTGCGCGCGATGCAGCTCGACTTCCTGCGCCCTGCACGCCTGGACGATTCCCTGCAGGTCGGCGTCGCGCTGTCGCAATGCAAGCGCGCCAGCCTGGTGTTCGCGCAGTCGATCCGCCGCGACGACGGGGAGTTGCTGTTGCGCGCGCAGGTGCGGGTGGCCGCGCTCAGCGCCGGCAGCTTCCGCCCGCGCGGCATGGACGACGCGCTGCACGATGCATTGAAAGTTCTTGAAATCACTGAAGCCGAATTACTGAGGAACGACGGATGATCGCATTGCTCCTGGCCCTGCAGGACACGGTGGTGGAGGCGCTGCCGCAGGACGTGACCCAGACCGCCACCCAGGCCGTCGCCAGCACCGCTGCCCACGGCGGCATCAACTACCTGGACCTGATGGTCAAGGCCAGCCTGCCGGTCAAGGTGATCGTGCTGCTGCTGCTGCTCGGCTCGCTGATCAGCTGGGTCATCATCTTCCGCAAGGGCAAGGTGTTCAAGGACGCCAACCGCGAGGCCGACGACTTCGAGAACCGCTTCTGGTCCGGCACCGACCTGAGCAAGCTCTACGCCGGCGCCACCGACCGCAACCGCGTGGTCGGCGGGCTGGAGGCGATCTTCGAGGCCGGGTTCCGCGAATTCACCCGCCTGCGCGACAAGCGCCGGCTCGATGCGCGCATCCAGCTGGAAGGCGCGCAGCGGGCGATGCGCGCCACCTACGCGCGCGAGGTCGACCGCCTGGAGCGCAACCTGGAACTGCTCGCCAACATCGGCTCCACCGCCCCGTACGTGGGCCTGGTCGGCACCGTGTTCGGCATCATGGTGACCATGCACGACATGATCAACAGCGGTCAGCAGGCGGGCATCGCCGCGGTCGCGCCGGGCATCTCCGAAGCGCTGTTCGCCACCGCCATCGGCTTGTTCGTGGCGATCCCGGCGGTGTGGGCCTACAACCGCTTCACCACCCGGGTCGAGCGCCTGGCCGTGCGCTTCGAGACCTTCTCCGAAGAGTTCAGCTCCATCCTGCAGCGCCAGGCCAGCGGCGACTGAGCGTCGCCCGCCTGTCCACGACTCCCAGGATTCCCGCATGACTGCCGCCATTTCCCGCCGCAAGCGCCGCAAGCTCAAGTCCGAGATCAACGTCGTGCCGTACATCGACGTGATGCTGGTGCTGCTGATCATCTTCATGGTCACCGCGCCCTTGCTCAGCCTGAGCGTGGACGTGGACCTGCCCGATTCCACCGCGCGCTCGGTGGAGAGCAAGAAGGATCCGGTGATCGTCACCGTCGACGCCGAAGGCCGCTATACCCTGACCCTGCAGGACGGCAAGCCGGAGAAGATCGCCGCGCCGGAGCTGAAGGCGAAGATCCAGGCCTTCGTCGGCCAGAACAAGGACGTGCCGGTGTTCGTCGCCGCGCCCGGCACCTCGAACTACCAACTGGTCATGGACACCATGGTCATGCTGCAGCAGGCCGGCGTGCCCAAGGTCGGCCTGATGAGTCAGCCCGGAAACAATGCGCGCTGAAGCCGAAAACCGACCGCCGCTGGCCAGGGGCGACAACGACGGCCTGATGTACGGCATCGCGCTGGCGGTGGGCGTGCACGTGCTGATCGCACTGCTGTTCTTCCTGGCCTGGTGGTGGTCGCCGGTGCGTCAGGTCGAACCCGCCGCCGGTTCGCCGATGGTCGAGGCCTCGCTGGTGGTCTCGGCCGCCGACGTGCGCTCGGCGCAGAAGGCGGTGAAGGATGCGCCCAAGCCCTTGCCCGAGCCGCTGCCCGAACCGGTCAAGGACGTCGCCGAAGAGGACACGGTGCCGCCGCCGCAGCCGCTGCCCACGCCCAAGCCGCAGCAGGCGCCGACCCCGCAGCAGCAGAAGGCGCAGGACTTCGTCCCGGTGCCGGACAAGGTCGACCAGGACCGCGCCACCCGCACCGCGATCTCCCAGGAAAAGGAGAAGCAGGAGCAGGAGGCCAAGCGCCGCCAGGAACAGATCGACCTGACCGAGCAGAAGCGCCAGCAGGAGGCCGAGCAGAAGCAGCGCCTGGCCGCGCAGCAGGAAGAGGAGCGGCAGAAGAAGATTGCCGACATCCGCAAGCAGCGCGAAAAGCTGGAGCGCGAGGCCCAGCTGGCGCAGCAGAAGCTGCAGCAGATCGCCGACCTGAACGCGAAGAAGGCGTCGGCGGCCGCGGCCACCACGCCGCAGCAGGCGCCGGGCCAGAACGGTACCAACAACGACCTGCTGGCCAAGTACGCCGCGGCGATCCAGCAGGCGGTGCTGAGCCAGTGGGTGCGCCCGGATTCGGTGCCGCTGGGGCAGAAGTGCAAGATCGCGATCCGGCAGGGCGTGGGCGGGCATGTGATCGACGCAAAGGTCAGTCCGGACTGCCCTTACGACGAGGCCGGGCGACGCTCGATCGAGGCGGCGGTGCTGCGCGCACAGCCGTTGCCGTACCGCGGCTTCGAACCGGTGTTTTCGCGAGAGCTGACCTTCAACTTCACCGCCCAGGACCAATGACACCGGCGGCTGGCGCCGCATCGCGCGCGCCATCCACCCGACATGCGATGGGCGATAATGTGCTGCGTCCTGCCATCGGCTTCACATGGCGATGGTTCATGATTGCGAATACGTTCACCCGCGCATTGCTATCTCTTGCGCCTTTCCGATCCTGCTGAGCGACCCATGAAGAAACTGCCGCGCTGGCTTGCCGTTCTCACCGCCCTGTTGCTGCCTCTCGCTGCGTCCGCGCAGGACAAGGGCCTGGAAATCGACATCGTCGGCGGCAATGCCTCGGCGACCCCGATCACCGTCGTGCCGATGCCGTACCAGGGATCGGCGACCCCGCCGAGCACCGACGTCGCCGCGGTGGTGCGTGCCGACCTGGATCGCTCCGGCCAGTTCCGCAACCTGCCCGAATCGCAGATCGTGGAGCGCCCGACCCGCGGCAGCGAGGTGCAGTTCGCCACCTGGCGTGCGCTGAAGCAGAGCTATCTGGTCGTCGGCCGTGTGATGGATGCCGGCGAAGGCGCCTATCGCGTCGAGTACGAACTGTTCGACGTGGGCAAGGGCGAGCGCATGCTCGGCCTGGCGATGACCGCTCGCGCCAACGCCATGCGCGACGTCGCCCACCAGATGGCCGACGCCATCTACGAGAAGATCACCGGCGTGCGCGGCGCATTCTGGACCCGCATCGCCTACGTCACCGCCAGCGGCAAGGGCGGGGCGATGCGTTATGCGCTGATGGTGGCCGACTCCGACGGCTACAACCCGCAGACCATCGTCCGCTCGGCCGAGCCGCTGCTGTCGCCGAACTGGAGCCCGGACGGCAAGAAGCTGGCCTACGTGAGCTTCGAGCGCGGCAACTCGTCGATCTACATCCAGGACATCGCCACCGGTGCGCGCCAGCTGGTGTCCAGCTTCCGCGGCATCAACGGCGCGCCGTCGTTCTCGCCGGACGGCAAGAAGCTGGCGCTGGCGCTGTCGCGCAGCGGCAACCCGGAGATCTACGTGATGGACCTGGGCAGCAAGCAGCTGACCCAGCTGACCAACCACTTCGGCATCGACACCGAGCCGACCTGGGCGCCGGACGGCAACAGCATCTACTTCACCTCCGACCGCAGCGGCCGCCCGCAGATCTACCAGGTGCCGGCCACCGGCGGCAGCGCCACCCGCATCACTTTCCAGGGCAACTACAACGCGACCCCGAGCGTGTCCTACGACGGCAACAAGCTGGTCGTGGCCCAGGGCAGCGGCAACACCTACAAGATCGCGATGATGGACCGCAGCCTGGGTTCGCCGCGCTGGAGCACGCTGTCGACCGGTTCGCTGGACGAGTCGCCGAGCTTCGCCCCCAACGCCAGCATGGTGCTGTATGCGGCGCGTGAAGGCGGCCGTGGCGTGCTGTACGCGGTCTCGGCCGATGCCCGCGTGCGGCAGCGCTTGGTGCTCGCCGATGGCGACGTGCGCGAACCGTCCTGGTCGCCGTATCGCACCGCACGTTGACATGTAAGTTTGGTGTTAATATTTCGCTGTTGAACCCCTCATCGGCCCAGGAGCCACAAGGTATCGCCATGAACAAGACCACCCGCGTTCTGCTTGTTTCGCTGTTGTCCGTTGCAGCTCTGGCCGGCTGCGCCAAGAAGGTCAAGGAACAGCCCCAGACCGACACCACCGGCACCACCGGTACCACCGCCCCGACCGGCCCGTCGACCTCCGGTCTGTACGGCCCGGGCGACCTGGACACCGATTCCTGCCTGCGTCAGCGCGTGGTCTACTTCGACCTGGACAAGGACACCGTGAAGCCGGAGTTCCAGGCGATCATGGCCTGCCACGCCAAGTACCTGCGTGACCGTCCGTCCTCGCGCATCACCCTGCAGGGCAACACCGACGAGCGCGGTTCGCGCGAGTACAACATGGGCCTGGGCGAGCGTCGTGCCAACGCCGTGTCCTCGGCGCTGCAGGCCAACGGTGGCTCGGCTGCGCAGCTGACCGTGGTCAGCTACGGCGAAGAGCGTCCGGTCTGCACCGAGTCGAACGAGTCCTGCTGGTCGCAGAACCGTCGCGTCGAGATCGTCTACACGGCGCAGTAAGATAAAGATGCGTATCGGTGTCCTTACATCGATGATCGTCGCGGCGGCCCTCGTGGCCGCCGCGCCGGCTCATGCGCAGCGCGCAAGCCTGGCCGACCGCGTTTCCGCGCTCGAGCAGCAGGCCATGAATACCCAGGCCAACACCGACATCCTGAACCAGCTCAACCAGCTGCGCACGCAGATGCAGTCGATGGAAGCCACGATCGAACAACTGCAGCACAGCAACGACCAGCTCAAGCAGCAGATCAAGGACCAGTACCTGGACCTGGATGGCCGCGTGGGCCGGCTGGAGAGTGGTGCAGGGGCAGGGGCGACGCCGTCGCTGCCGCCGGCCAGTGGCACCGCACCGGCTGTCGCGCCGGCCGCGCCCGGAGGCAAGCCGTCCGCCGTCGCCGAGCCGCCGCCGTCTGTGCACGGCGACGCCGGCACCCTGGCCGCCGCGGGTGACGAGCGGGCCGCCTACAATGTCGCCTTCGATGCCCTGAAGGCGGGCAAGTACGCCGACTCGGCGAACCTGTTCCAGAACTTCCTGCAGGCCTACCCGAACGGCGTGTATGCGCCGAACGCGCTGTACTGGCTGGGCGAGAGCTACTACGCCACCAAGAACTTCCAGTTGGCCGAGGCCCAGTTCCAGGACCTGATCGGCCGCTATCCGACCCACGACAAGGCGCCGGGCGCGCTGCTCAAGCTGGGCCTGTCCCAGTACGGCGAAGGCCGCGTCCAGGATGCCGAGCAGACCCTGCAGCAGGTCGGCGCGAAGTATCCTGGGTCCGATGCCGCGCGGACCGCGCAGGACCGCCTGCAGTCGATCCGTCTCGGCCAGCAGCTGCGCTGACCCCCTTACGCTGCCGCCGCCGTCGCGGGAGCATCTTTCTCCCGCCATGGCCGCCGTTCCCAGCGATATCGTCCAAAGCCCGCTGCCCCGCCTGAAGCTGACGGAGATCTTCCTGTCGCTGCAGGGCGAAGCCGAGAGCGCCGGCTGGCCCACCGTGTTCGTGCGCCTGACCGGCTGCCCGCTGCGCTGCAGCTACTGCGACACCGCCTACGCCTTCCATGGCGGGCAATGGTGGGACATCGACGCGATCCTCGACGAGGTGGCGCGCCACGGCGTGCGCCACGTCTGCGTCACCGGCGGCGAACCGCTGGCGCAGAAGCGCTGCCTGCAGCTGCTGCAGCGCCTCTGCGACGCCGGCTACGACGTGTCGCTGGAGACCTCCGGCGCGCTGGATATCGCCGAAGTCGACCCGCGGGTGTCGCGGGTGCTCGACATCAAGACCCCGGCGTCGCAGGAAGCGCACCGCAACCGCTGGGAGAACCTGCCGCTGCTGACCGCGCGCGACCAGATCAAGTTCGTCCTGTGCGGCCGCGCCGACTACGAATGGGCGCGCGCCGTGGTCGCCGAACACCGACTGGACACGCGCTGCACCGTCTGGTTCTCGCCGAGCAAGAGCGAACTGACCGCACGCGACCTGGCCGACTGGATCGTCGCCGATCGCCTGCCGGTGCGGTTCCAGATGCAGTTGCACAAGCTGCTGTGGAACGACGAGCCGGGGCGGTAGCTGCACGCTGGCGCGCAGCTGGGAATCGGGAATGGGGAAACGGGAATCGGAGAGCACCGCGCGGTAGGCGTGGCTCTACCTGATCCGCTTTCGCTTCTCGAAGACCTTCGATCTTCCCGGTCCAGCCTGACTGCTACGCTCTTCTCATTCCCGTTTCCCCATTCCCCATTCCCCACTCCCGGCACCCAGATGAAAAACGCCGTCGTCCTTCTTTCCGGTGGCATGGACTCCGCCGTCGTCGTCGCCATCGCCCGTGCGCAGGGGTTCGCGGTGCATGCCTTGAGCGTGCGCTACGGCCAGCGCCATACCTCCGAACTGGATGCGGCCGCGCGCGTCGCCTCGGCGCTGGGCGCGGTGGCACACAAGACCGTCAACGTCGACCTGCGCAGCATCGGCGGCTCGGCGCTGACCGACGACATCGAGGTGCCGGACGCCGGTGGCGACGGCATCCCGGTCACCTATGTGCCGGCGCGCAACACCATCATGCTGTCGGTGGCGCTGGGCTGGGCCGAGGTGCTGGGCGCGGCCGACATCTTCTGCGGGGTCAACGCCGTGGACTATTCCGGCTATCCCGATTGCCGCCCCGAGTTCATCGACGCATTCCAGACCCTGGCCAACCTGGCGACCAAGGCCGGGGTGGAGGGTGCCGGGCTGCGCGTGCATGCGCCGTTGCAGCACATGAGCAAGGCCGACATCGTGCGCGAAGGCGTGCGCCTGGGCGTGGACTTCGGCCTGACCGTGTCCTGCTACCGCGCCGACGACGCCGGCCGCGCCTGCGGCCACTGCGATGCCTGCCGCCTGCGCGCGGCCGGCTTCGCCGACGCCGGCGTCGCCGACCCGACCCGCTACGCCTGATTTCGCGAAACGCCCCGTGCTGGGGTAGACTACGCGCCCCGGTGCAACGCCGGGGTCTTGTTTTGGGCCGTTAGCTCAGTCGGTAGAGCAGAAGACTTTTAATCTTTTGGTCGATGGTTCGAATCCATCACGGCCCACCACTCCGCTCAGCGGGTCACGCGTCGCATTTGGCGGTTTTTTCACCGCCTCCTGAAAACTACGGAGATTTCGCTGGTTCCACGGTCGGCAGCGCAGTCGTCGCCTTGCCGCATCACCTCTGTCTTTGGATAGCCCAGTTCTCTGATTTACATGAGAGCTGCCCAGATGCTTCATGCACTGCTTTGCAACGCAACGCAACGCGGCCGCCAGCGGCGATCGCGCTCTCCGTGATCGTGTGCTTCGTCGAGCGCTGTTGAACCCGCTCTTCGGAAGCTTGCTTTCGTTTGCGACACGTGGGCGATCTTCCGGCTGCACCGGATCGCGAGGCCGCTGCATGCGTATCTCAATGTCGGATCGCCGGCAGCGTCAGCTGCAGACATCCGGAAGAGCCAACCGAAGCTGCGCGCATCGGGCAACTGGACGCACTGCTGAAATTGCTATGCTAGAAGCTGTCTACGGGGGAATTTGTTTTGCGATCAAACGCTTTGATTCTTGCCGCTGTCCTGGCGGTTCTTTCCGTGCCGGCGCATGCCGCCCAATCCGGCCGCTATGTGGTCGTGCGCAAGCAACTCACGATTGCGAGCCTGCCGGATGACGACATGCGCCCGCAGATCGTCGGGACCGTGGTCGCCGTGAGCGCCGAAGGCACCACTCTGAAAGGCGGCGCCCGCGTACCTGCCAAGGGCGCAAAGAAGGGCGACTTGGCGACGTTCGCCTGCCGTTCGATCGATGCCGATAACCCGCCGGTCTCGACCGACTGCGAACTGGTCAGTTCCCAGGCACCAGACAAGAAGGCGCGCGACTACAACAACTTCTGGGACTGACCCGACGCCGTTGGCGCCGCGATCAGTACCTTTCTAACCCTGGCCGCGCGCCGGGGTTTTTGTTGCTCGCTTCATGCGCGTCGCGGCGGACAGCTAAAACGCACGCACTCGCGCGATCATCGGTCGTATTGAAAGTCTGCGCCCGCCGAGCGGTGATCCGGTGTGGGCGGAGCTGGCACGTGCATGGCGTCTCGGACGCCGGCGTAGTTGCATCGGCGCAGTCGGGCTTTGTCGGTGGTCAATGCTTCCGATCGCTCACCCCAAAGGCTGCAGGAGCAACGCGAGGCACAAGCCCAGCATGAACAGCGCGACCGCCGCGTCCAGCAACCGCCACGCAGCGGGCTTGCGGAACACCGGCTGCAGCAGCCGCGCGCCGTAGCCCAGGCTGCTGAACCAGGTCGCGCTGGCCAGGCAGGCGCCGAGTGCGAACGCCCAGCGCAGCTGTCCCGGGTAGCGCGTGGAGAGGCTGCCCAGCAGCACCATGGTGTCCAGGTAGACATGCGGATTGAGGAAGGTGAAGGCCAGGCAGGTCAGCAGGACGCGTTGCCAGCTCCGCTGATCCTCGCCGTGCGCCAGCAGGCCGCTACTGCCGCGCCAGGCGCGTCGCGCCGCCAACAGCGCGTATGCGCCGAGGAAGGCCGCACCGCCGAAGCGCAATGCCTGCAGCACGCCGGGCCAGGCATCGACCACCGCACCGATGCCGGATACGCCGAGGACGATCAGCGCCATGTCGCTGGCGGCGCATACGGCCACGACCAGGCCAACATGCCGACGCTGCAGTCCCTGGCGCAGCACGAAGGCGTTCTGCGCACCGATGGCGACGATCAGGCCGGCGCCGGCGACGAAGCCGGCCAACAGTGCTTGCAGCCACATAGCGATGAGGTCCTGGGACATGGGGCGAGCATGCTGCACGCGTCGCTGTGATTAGCCAAACTCGTTTTTCTGTACGCTCTGAAGAATCTCTAATCCGCATAACCGCCATGGATCTGCTCCACCCCCAGCTGTCCGCCTTCGCCGCCGTGCTGGAAGAAGGGAGTTTCGAGGCCGCCGCACGCCGGCTGGCGCTGACGCCGTCGGCCGTCTCGCAGCGGATCAAGGCGCTGGAAGACCGGCTTGGCCAAGTGCTGATCGTGCGCCAGGCTCCATGCCGGCCGACCCCCGCCGGGGAGCGCCTGCTGCGCAGCGTGCGGCCGATGCAGGTGCTGGAGGCCGAGGCGGTGGCCGACCTGTTGCCCGCGCCTGCGAGCAGTGCAGTGGCACGCAGCATCGCCATCGCCGTCAACGACGACTCGCTGCAGACCTGGTTCCTGGACGCGCTGGCGGCGCTGCACGACGCGCATGGCTACCTGTTCGACATCCAGGTGGACGACCAGGACCACACGCTGGAGCTGGTGCGCAGCGGCGCGGTGCTCGGCGCCGTCACCTCCGTCGGCAAGGCGTTGCAGGGCTGCAATGTGCTGTCGCTGGGCGCGATGCGCTACCGTGCGATCGCCTCGCCGGCGTTTTTCGCCCGCTACTTTGCCGACGGCCTGGATGCGGCGGCGCTCGCCCGCGCCCCGATGATCGTCTACAACCGCAAGGACGCGCTGCAGGCGCGCTTCGTGCGGCGCATCACCCGCGCGCGGTTGCACCCGCCGATCCATTACCTGCCGACTTCCATCGGCTTCGTCGAGGCGGCCGCGCGTGGACTGGGCTGGTGCCTGGCGCCGGAGCCGATGCTGGTGGCCGCGCTGCGGCAGCGGCAGATCGTGGTCGTCGATGCGCAGCGCTGGCTCGACGTGCCGCTGTACTGGCAGCATGTCGCGGTCCGTTCCAGGACGCTGCAGCACATCGCTCAGGCGCTGCGTGCCGCAGCGGAGGGCATGCACGCGTCAGCGCCGCTTGCCTGAGCGTCGCTCGCGGTGGGTCGCTTGCTCCGGCGCCGATCATCGTCCAGGGCGACCTCCTGCTTGTGACGGCATGCTTGTGACGGCAGCAGTGCATCGACGTCGAGTGCTGCTGTGGATCAGTCAGGGTCGTTTCGCGGATGACGCCGCTCGGCCTCATGCCGCCTCGTGCAGTAACGCAGCGCCGCCGTCTGTATCCGCAGAGCGCATCAGGATCCCGGTCAAGGCTTCGGTGATGGGGGGACGAGCCGTCAGGGAGAAGGGAACGGCGGACGACGGCGTCAGGCCTGCGCCGTGCTGAAGATCCCGGCCAGGCTCTCGCTCAGGATCAACTGCAGATGCATGCGGTTGAGCTCCACGCCGGTGGTCATCATCATGTGCAGGCCGCCGCACATCGCCGCGACCGCGTAGACGCGGGCCTGGAATTCGGCTTCGCTGCCGCTCCAGCCGTGGTCGCGCAGCATGCGCCGCAGCAGGTCGCCGAGGTTCTGCACCAGGGACACGTTGAGCCGGCGCGCGTACTGCGCCAGTTCGGGGTCGCGTGCGGCGGCCAGGTCCATCTCCAGATCCAGGCGCCGCCGCCGCTGGTTGGCATCGGCCACCAGCCAGTCTTCCAATGCCCCGGCGATGAACGTGGTCGCGTCCTGGTGCGGCGGCGGTTGCAGCAGCCACATGGTGCGGATCGCACGCTCGTAGCCGCGTTCCATCAGCGCCTGGACCAGGCTGCGCTTGTCGTCGAACTGCCGACGTACCGCGCTGCAGGAGACGTCGGCAGTCCCGGCGATCAGTTCGAAGGTGGTGGCGCCGAGGCCGTTCTCGACGATGCAGCGCTCGGCCGCATCGAGGACGTCATCGTGCAGGCGCTGCTCGCGTTCGCGGGCGCTGTGCAGCCGGACTACGTTGGACATGGCGTGAGCTCGGGGGGAAGCGATGCCACATGAAGGGGAGGGATGCCAGGCGACCGGCGGCGACGCGCACGCGATGCGTGACGCCGCCGCGGACGGCATGCCGACAAAGGCAGCGCGATTGTAGACGCGATGCGTCGCGGTCGCGCGTGCGGCGGCAAGTCGGTCGATCCCATAGCCACCACCGTGACGGGCGGCACTCTCGAGTGGGGGTGTCGATGCGCACTTCGCGCGCAATGGACGCAGCGGGCACGGCTGCATGACCGGGTGCGTTTGCCCGCAGTGGAGCGCGAGCGTGGGAGCGGGCGGTTTCAGTGGTGCCGGCACGACACGGCGCACCGCGGGATGCTGCGATTGCGGATGTGAACAGGGGGACACGCGCTGTCGGAAAGTTCCAGGCCGCGTGCGGACCAGCCTGGGAGTCCGGCGGGCACTACTGTCAACTTCGGGAAGTGCGCGGTAGGAGTGCCTTCAGCCGCGACGGGCGTTACCGGGAACGCTCCGTGGGGGGATGACGCAACGTACATCGGTTCGAGCGTGGCGAGAGCGGATCATTGGCGCTGCCCTCGTGTCGCCGTGCTTACCAGCCGAACGGCGGCGGGCCGTAGGCGCCGGGATAGTAGCCGCGGCCGAACACCGGGCCGTCGCCGCGGCCGACGCTGATGCTGATGCCCATTTGCCGCGGCTTGCCGTCATCGGTGTAGGAGGTCTTGCACAGGTTCAGATTGGCGGCTTGGTAGTTGCTGTTGCCGCCATGCGTTGAATAGCCGATGCCGGTGGCGACGCTGCCGTGCACGTCGCCGTTGCAGCGGTCGGCCTGCGCCTGCAGGGCCTCGGCGCGCGCCTGCGCTGCCGCCGCCTTCTGCGCCGAGGCCGAGGTGCCGCTGGTATCGCCGTAGTACGTGCCCGGCGGATCGGCCTTGGTGCCGGGATCGGCGTAGGTGATCGGTTGTTGCGGCACGCTCAGGTCGAGCTTGCGCTTGGCCGCCTCGCTGTCGCTGGTGGCATCGGCGGTCTGGGCCAGGGCCGGGCCGGCAAGCAGGGCGCAGGCGAGGAGAAGGAGGCTGCGGTTCATCGGGCATCCGCCAGAAGAGAGGGGCCCGGCGGAGCCTGTCAGACGCTCCGCCGTGACGCTGACGCTATCAATACCACGTTGAACCCGGCCTGTCGGCGCCGCGGGCCGCGCCGCGACGTGCCGATGCTGCAGGCGCCGGTGCCGCGCTTCAGTCCTGCCCGTGCACCACGTCGAGCAATTGCTGGCCGTAGCGGGCCAGCTTGCTGCCGCCGATGCCGCCGACCCGCGCCAGTTCGTCCAGGCTGCTCGGGCGCTGCTCGGCGATGTTGCGCAGGGTGCTGTCGTGGAAGATCACGAAGGCCGGCACGTTCTGTTCCTTGGCCAGGCCGGCGCGGAGGTCGCGCAGCGCGTTGAACAGGGGCAGGTCCTGCGCCTGCACCGGCACGCCGGTGCGCGGGCTGCCGCTGCGGTCGCCGCGTTCGCGGCCGCGGCTGGGCAGTTCGCGGCGCATCATGATCTTGCGTTCGCCCTTGAGCACCTGGCGGCTGGCGTCGGTGAGGCGCAGGCCGCCGTAGGCGTCGCTGTCCACTTCCAGCAGGCCGGTGGCGACCAGTTGCCGGAACACGCCGCGCCAGGCGCGCGCGTCCAGGTCCTTGCCGATGCCGTAGGTGCTGAGCTGGTCGTGGCCGAACTGCTTGATCTTCTCGCCCTCGTTGCCGCGCAGGATGTCGATCAGGTGGCCGACGCCGAAGCGCTGGCCGCTGCGGTACACGCAGCTCAGTGCTTTTTGCACCGCGACCGTGGCGTCCCAGGCGTCGGCCGGCTGCAGGCAGTTGTCGCAGTTGCCGCAGGGCTGCGGATAGGTCTCGCCGAAGCCGGCCAGCAGCACCTGGCGGCGGCATTGCATCGATTCGCAGTAGCCCAGCAACTGGTCGAGCTTGCGCCGTTCCACGCGCTTGCGTTCTTCGCCGGCCTCGCCCTGCTCGATCATCTGCTTGAGCAGCACCACGTCGCCCAGGCCGTAGCACAGCCAGGCCTCGGCGGCCTCGCCGTCGCGCCCGGCGCGGCCGGTCTCCTGGTAGTAGCCCTCCAGCGACTTGGGCAGGTCGGTGTGGGCGACGAAGCGCACGTCGGGCTTGTCGATGCCCATGCCGAAGGCGATGGTGGCGCACATCACGATGCCGTCCTCGCGCAGGAAGCGGCGCTGGTTGTCGGCGCGCACCTCGGCCGGCAAGCCGGCATGGTAGGGCAGGGCGTTCAGGCCCTCGCGGGCGAGGAAGTCGGCGGTCTCCTCGACCTTGCGCCGCGACATGCAGTAGACGATGCCGGCGCTGCCGCGGTGCGCGCGCAGGAAGTCCAGCAGCTGGCGCCGCGCATTGTCCTTCTGCACCACCGTGTAGCGGATGTTGGGGCGGTCGAAGGAGCTGACGAAATGGCGCGCCTGGGCCAGGTCCAGGCGCTCGGCGATCTCGCGCTGGGTCGGCGGGTCGGCGGTGGCGGTGAGGGCGATGCGCGGGGTCTGCGGCCAGCGCTCGTGCAGCACGGTGAGCTGGCGGTATTCGGGGCGGAAGTCGTGGCCCCATTGCGACACGCAGTGCGCCTCGTCGATGGCGAACAGGGCGATGCGGCTGCGCTCGATCAGCGACAGGAAGCGCGGGGTCAGCAGCCGTTCGGGAGCGACGTACAGCAGGTCCAGTTCGCCGGCCAGCAGGTCGCGCTCGACCCGCTGCGCGGTCTCGCCGTCCAGGGTGGAATTGAGGTATTCGGCACGCACGCCGAGCTGGCGCAGCGCCTCGACCTGGTCCTGCATCAGCGCGATCAGCGGCGAGATGACGATGCCGGTGCCGTCGCGCAGCAGCGAGGGAATCTGGTAGCACAGCGACTTGCCGCCGCCGGTGGGCATCAGCACCAGCGCGTCGTGGCCGGCGGCGACGTGTTCGACGATGTCCTGTTGCAGGCCGCGGAACTGGTCGTAGCCGAAGACGCGGCTGAGCAAGGCGTGGGCGGGGGAAGACATCTGTGTAGGATACCGCGCCGCGCAAGGGCGGTTGGCTTCCTGGTGTGCGCAAGCGCGTGTCAGGCGAACGCGCGCTGGTCTGTAGGTGGCGACTGTCTTGCGGTCGCGGCAGACGAAGCCTGCCGGGGCCGAGATGGAAAGGCGTCGGGACTGAAGTCCCTCCCACAGTGCACCCAGCCAACGTCTCGCTCCGCGCGAAGGCGCGCGCGGGCGGCGCGCCCTGCCTGCCAGGCAGGCAGGGCGGAATCCCTTACTGCAGCAGCGAGCGCAGCATCCAGGCGTACTTCTCGTGGGTCTGCAGGCGCTGGGTCAGCAGGTCCACCGACGGGTCGTCGCCGGCGTCGTCGGCGGTCTTGAGCACCTTGCGCGCGGTGCGGCACACCGCTTCGTTGCCGACCACCAGCTGGCGCACCATTTCGCGCCAGTCGGCGCTGTCGCTGAGGCCTTCCTCTTCCGGGATCGAGGTCAGCGCGGCGTATTCCTTGTAGGAGCCCGGGGCGTTGAAGCCCAGGGCGCGGATGCGCTCGGCGACGTCGTCCAGCGCCGCCCACTGCTCGGTGTACTGGGTCTCGAACATCAGGTGCAGCGAGTTGAACATCGACCCGGTCACGTTCCAGTGGAAGTTGTGGGTCTTCAGGTACAGGGTGAAGGCGTCGGCCATGTAGTGCGACAGGCCGTCGGCGATCTTCTTGCGATCGCCGCCGCCGATCCCGATATCGATGTTGGGCGCTGACGGCGCCAGGCCGGCCAGCGGCTGGCCGGCGACGGCCTTGCTGGCGGCGTTCTTGGTCTTGCCGGGGGTCTTGTTCTTGGCCATGGGAGTTCCTCTTTGGGGGTTACAGACGAGATGGCGTCACAATAGACAGACTAAAGCATGTGCTGTGATTCAACGTTCAATGGCATCCGATTGATGAACGCTATCGAAAAACCTTCCGTGCCGGCACGCCTGCGCGAACGCCGCGCCGCGATCGACGGCGCGCTGACCCGCGACCGTGGCCGCCTGCTGGGCCTATGGTCGCGCTGGCAGGCCGCGCCCGGCAATGCTGCGTTGGAGACGGCGTTCGAGCAGGCGCTGCAGGCGTCGCAGGCGCGTTGCGCCGCGCGCGCGGCGCAGCAGCCGGCGATCACCCTGGATCCGCAGCTGCCGATCGCGCGCGAGGCCGAGCGCATCGTCGCGCTGATCCGCGAGCACCAGGTGGTGGTGATCGCCGGCGAGACCGGTTCGGGCAAGACCACGCAGTTGCCGAAGCTTTGCCTGGCCGCCGGGCGCGGCGCCGCCGGCATGATCGGCTGCACCCAGCCGCGGCGCATCGCCGCGCGCGCGGTGGCCAGCCGCGTGGCCGAGGAGCTGCGCACGCCGGTGGGCGAGACGGTGGGCTTCCAGGTGCGCTTCAACGACCGCGTCGGCGAGCAGACCCGGATCAAGTTCATGACCGACGGCATCCTGCTGGCCGAGATCGCCAGCGACCGCTGGCTGTCCAGCTACGACACGATCATCGTCGACGAGGCGCACGAGCGCAGCCTCAACATCGATTTCCTGCTCGGTTACCTGAAGCAGCTGCTGCGCAAGCGACCGGACCTGAAGGTCATCGTGACCTCGGCGACGATCGACACCGCGCGCTTCGCCGCGCATTTCGACGATGCGCCGGTGATCAGCGTGGAGGGCCGCACCTATCCGGTGGAGGTGCGCTACAGGCCGCTGGAGGAGGCGGGCGGCGAGGAGGCCGACGCCGAGAGTGGCGACAACGCCGGCGACCGCACGGTCAACCAGGCGATCGTGGCGGCGATCGACGAAATCACCCGGCTGGATCCGCGCGGCGACGTGCTGGTGTTCCTGCCCGGCGAACGCGAGATCCGTGATGCGCACCATGCGCTGGAACGGCGCAAGTACCGCGAGACCGAGGTGCTGCCGCTGTACGCGCGGCTCTCCAACGCCGACCAGGACCGGGTGTTCAACCCTGGTCAGCGGCGGCGCCTGGTGCTCGCCACCAACGTCGCCGAAACCTCGCTGACGGTGCCGCGCATCCGCTACGTGGTCGATCCCGGCTATGCCCGGGTCAAGCGCTACAGCCCGCGGCAGAAGCTCGACCGCCTGCACATCGAGCCGATCTCGCAGGCCAGTGCCAACCAGCGCAAGGGCCGCTGCGGCCGCATCGCCGAGGGCATCTGCTACCGGCTGTACGCCGAGGCGGATTTTACGGCGCGCCCGGAGTTCACCGATCCGGAGATCCGCCGCTCCAGCCTGGCCGGGGTGATCCTGCGCATGTTGCAGCTGGGGCTGGGACGGATCGAGGATTTCCCGTTTCTGGAGCCGCCGGACGAGCGTGCGGTGGCCGATGGCTGGCAGCAGTTGGTGGAGCTGGGGGCGGTCGGCGAGCCGGACCGCCACGGCCTGCGCAAGCTCACCGAGATCGGCCGCAAGATGGCGCGGCTGCCGGTGGACGTGAAACTGGCGCGGATGCTGGTGGCGGCGCAGCAGCACGGCTGCCTGCGGCCGATGCTGGTGATCGCGGCGTTCCTGGGCATCCAGGATCCGCGCGAGCGCCCGCCGGAGGCGCGCGAGGCCGCCGACAACGCGCATGCCAAGTTCGCCGATGCGCGCTCGGAATTCGTCGGCATCCTGCGCCTGTGGGACGGCTACCGGCAGGCGCACGAGGACCTGACCCAGTCCAAGCTGCGCGACTGGTGCGGCCGGCATTTCCTCGGCTTCCTGCGCATGCGCGAGTGGCGCGAACTGCACCGCCAGCTGCATCTGCTGTGCGCGGAACTGGGCTGGACCGAGGAGCCAGCGGAGGCCTCCCTGCGGCCGCTGCTGGCCGGCGCTTCCGCGCCCGCGCCGGCGCGCGATGCCGAGACCGCGGCGCGTGCGACCCGCGGGCAGTTGCACCGCGCCGCGCGCCTGGCCCGCGAAGGCCGCGGCACCGGTACGCCGGCCACGCCCGCACCTGCGGCTCCGCCCCCGCCACCGGCGCCCGCCGAGGCAGGGGAGGCGCCGCGCGCCAGCGAACGCGAGCGTGCCGCCGCCTACCAGGCGCTGCACCGCGCCTTGCTGGCCGGGCTGCCGACCCAGGTCGGCCACCGCACCGAGAAGGGCGATTTCCTGGCGCCGCGGCAGCGCCGCTTCCTGTTGTTCCCCGGCTCGACGCTGTCGCGCAAGCCGCCGCCGTGGGTGCTGCCGGCGACGCTGCTGGACACCCAGAAGGTGTGGGGCCTGACCAATGCGGCGATCGAGCCGGATTGGGTGATCGCCGAATTGCCGCACCTCCTGGCGCGCAAGCATTTCGATCCGCACTGGTCGCGCGCGCAGGGGCAGGTGCTGGCCTCCGAGCAGATCAGCCTGTTCGGGCTGGTGCTGGCGCCGAAGAAGCCGGTGCACTACGGCCGCATCGATCCGCCCGGCGCGCACGAGCTGTTTGTGCGCCAGGGCCTGGTGCCGGGCGAGATCAACACCCGCGCCAGCTTCGTCGCCGACAACCAGAAGGTGCTGGCGCAGGCGCACGAGGAGGAGGCCAAGCTGCGTCGCGCCGGCATCGTCGCCGACGAGGACTGGCAGGCGCGCTGGTATCTGGACCGGATTCCCGGCGAGATCCATTCCGCCTCCGGCCTGGACGCCTGGTGGAAGGCGCTGGCGCCGGAGCAGCGGCGCGCGCTGCACTGGTCGCTGGCCGACCTGTTGCCGGGCGAGGGCAGCGCCGCCGAGCGCTATCCCACGTACTTCCCGCTGGGCGATGCGCGGCTGCCGCTGCACTACCGGTTCGAACCGGGCGCGGCCGACGACGGCGTGACCCTGGAGGTGCCGGTGCACCTGCTCAACGCGCTGGACCCGGCGCGGCTGTCGTGGCTGGCGCCTGGCTTCGTCACCGACAAGGCGGCGGCGCTGATCCGCAGCCTGCCCAAGGCGCTGCGCCGCAACTACGTGCCGGCGCCGGACTTCGCGCTTGCGTTCTACGAGGCGTTCCCGCAGCCCAGCGCCGACGACATCCGTGGCGAGCTGGCGCGGTTCCTGCAGCGCGCCACCGGCGTGCCGCTGAGTGCGCTGGAGTTCGACGAGAGCACGCTGGAGCCGCATCTGCGCATGAACCTGCGCCTGCGCGACGAGGCGGGCAAGGTGCTGGCCGAATCGCGCGACCTGGACGCGCTGCGCGCGCGCTTCGGCGAACGTGCCGGGCAGGCCTTCGCCGCGCGCGCCGGCCGCGCCATGGCCGCGACCGGGCTGCGCGAGTTCCCGGCCACGCCGATTCCGCTGCAGGTGCCGGGCGAAGCCGGCGTGCCGGCGTATCCGGCACTGGTGGACGAGGGCGACAGCGCCGCCCTGCGCATCTTCGCCGACCGTGCGCAGGCCGAGGCGGCGCATCCGCGCGGCGTGCGTCGGCTGCTGGAGATCGCCCTGGCCGACAAGGTCAAGCAGGCGCGCAAGCAGTTGCCGGTCTCGCCCAAGACCGGGCTGTTGTACGCGGCGATCGAATCGCAGGAACGCCTGCGCGGCGACCTGGTGGAAGCGGCGTTGAATGCGCTGCTGGAACAGGGGCTGGAGGCGATCCGCGATGCGGACGGTTTCGCTCAGCGCCGCGACGCCGCCGCCAAGCAGCTGTTCGGCGAGGCGATGGAGCGGCTGAAACTGGCCGAGGCGATCATGGGCGCGGCCGCGGAACTGAAGCCGCAACTGGAATCGCCGCTGATGGGCTGGGCCAGCGGCAACCTCGACGACCTGCGCGCGCAACTGGCAGCCTTGCTGCATCCGGGCTTCCTGCGCGAGACCCCGGCCACGGCGCTGGCGCAGTTCCCGCGCTATTTGCGCGCGATGATCCTGCGCGCCGAGCGCGCCAAACGCGATCCGGCGCGCGACCAGGCGCGGATGCTGGAACTGAAGCCGTTCGTCGACGCACTGGCCGACGCGGCTGCGGCCGGACGTGGCGACACGCCGGAGTGGCAAGCGCTGCGCTGGGACCTGGAAGAACTGCGGGTGTCGCTGTTCGCCCAGGAACTGGGCGCCCGCGCCGGCATCTCGGCCAAGAAGCTGGCGCAGCGAGTGGCTCTGCTGCGGTGATTGGGGAGTGGGGATTCGGTGTGAGATTCCACCGCTGTCCCGTACCACCCGCGTGACCAGCATTCTTGTGGGAGGGACTTCAGTCCCGACGCGTTCAGCGGCAGGCGTCGGGGCTGAAGCCCCTCCCACAACGGGGATGCGCCGCTTGGACGGTCAAGCGATCTGCTCTGCAACGGCGCGTGGTGTTGGTGCCACGCGCCAACGCAGTCGCGTCTTGTTGTGTGGCAGGAGCGGCTTCAGCCGCGCCCATCGTGGCGCCATGCGTCGGGGCTGAAGCCCCTCCCACAGCAGCCGCTCCTGCGACATGCGATCACGGCCCTCAACGTTTCAGCCCGCAGCAATCCAACGAATCCCGAATCCCCACTCCCCAATTCCTGCCGCTCAATCATCCACCCGCTCGCCCATCAGCTCGCGCTGGCGCTTGTCCAGTTCCTCGGCGTAGCGCTTGCGCACGAAGCTTTCGCTGAGCACGCCCAGGACCTTGCCCTGGTCGTCGACCACCGCCAGCTCGTCGCTCTGGGTCAGGTCGAACTGGCGCATGGCGGTGACCACGTCGGTGTCGGCGGGCAGGGCCACGTCGCGGTTGCCGGCGTAGTCGACGATGGCTGCGTCGGCGTTGACGCCATCGGCGTAGGCGGCGGCCAGGGTGACCAGACCGGCGTAGTGACCGTTCTCGTCTTCCAGCACCACGCGGGTGCCCGAGCCTAGCGGGAAGCGGCGGCGGAACTCGGCCACGCTGGTGGTGGCGGCCAGCGGATGCACGTCCTTCTGCATCATCCGCCCGGCGCTGAGGTGCTTGACCCAGCCGACGTCGCGCGCGCTCTTGATGGTCTCGCCGCGCAGGTGCAGGCGCCAGGTGGAGAACGAGTAGCCGAAGATCTGGCGGACGATGGTGTTGGCGACCAGCACCGCCACCATCACCGCGCTGGCCAGCACGAAATCGTGGGTGCCTTCCAGTACCAGCATCGCCATCGTCATCGGCGCGCCGATCACCGCGGCGGCCATCGCCGCCATGCCGGCCAGCGACGCGGCGGTGCCGTCGACCAAGGCCATGCCGCTGCCGAGATTCAGCACGCCGGCGAACAGCCCGCCGACCAGCGAACCCATGAACAGCGAGGCGAAGAACAGGCCGCCGCGGAAGCCGAAGCCCAGCGAGATCGCCGAGCCCAGGCACTTGAGCAGCAGCAGGATGCCCAGCCAGCGCAGCGAGGTCGGGCTGGTCAGGTCCAGGTGCAGCGCGCCGTGTCCGGAGGACAGCACCTGCGGGGTGATCAACGCCAGCGGGATCAGCAGCAGGCCGCCGGCGACCGGGCGTGCCCAGCGCGGCAGCGGGCTGCGGTTGATCGCCTGTTCGATCGCGCCGATCAGGCGCATCACCGCCACCGCCAGCAGCGCGCAGAGCACGCCGAGCAGCGCGTACAGCACGTAGTCGCGCGCCTCCAGCGCCGAGGCCGCCGAGGCCGGCAGCAGGTACGGCTGCACCCCGGCCAGCTGCGACACGAACACCGCGCCCAGCGAGGCCACCGCCACCGGTGCCAGCGCCGATGGCGAGTAGGCGCCGATCACGATCTCGAACGCATAGAACGCGCCGGCCAGCGGCGCGCCGAAGGCCGCGGCGATGGCCGCGCCGGCGCCGGCGCCGACCAGGGTGCGGATGTCGGCGCGGCGCAGGCGCAGCACGCGGCCCAGGTGCGAGCCGCTGCCGGCGCCCATCTGCGTGTACGCCGCCTCCAGGCCGACCGAGGCACCGACGCCGTTGGAGAACAGGGTCTGCACGGAGACGATCAGGTTGTCGCGCATCGACATGCGCCCGCCGTACAGCGCGTTGGCTTCGACGGCGTCGACCAGTTGTCGCTTGCGCGCGCGTGCGGCCATGCCCAGCAGGCCGACCAGCAGCCCGCCCAGCGGCAGTACCAGCAACTGGTGCACGCTCAGTTCGGACATGGCGCTGAGCCGCTCGTCGGCCTCCAGGCCGTACAGCAGAGCCTGCGCGCCGTGTGCCAGGCTGCTCTGCAACAGGGTCAGCAGGCCGGCGATCACGCCGACCAGCAGGGCCAGGGCGATGAACCAGACATCGCTTGCGCGCAGGCGCCGGCGCAGCGCGTCGGCGAGGCTGTGCGAGGCGTCGGCCAGTCCCGGCCGCGGACGCAGGTTCACGGCGCGCGATCCTATTTGATGCGACGGACCTTGGCGCGGGTGTTGTAGTTGTCGATCTGCATGTACCACACGCCCATGATGCCGGGGGTGATCTTCACCTTGGGCGCGGTGCGGTGCACGCTGGGCAGGCTCGCCGCCTCGGTCTGCTCCCATTCCTGACCGTTGGCCAGCACGTACTTGCGGCCTTTGGCGAAGCCGGAGAACTCGCCCACCAGGGTGCTCTCGATCGGCTCGGCGCTGCCGAAGTCGAAGAAGCCGCGGTTCTTGGTGATCACCTCGCGGCGGCCCTCTTCCTTGGCCTTCTCCAGCGCCACCGCGGTTTCCTTGGCGACCTTGCCCTGCAGCCAGTCGTTCAGCGCAGCCAGCTCCTGCGGCGAAAGCTTGTCCAGCCCGGCCGCCTTGAACTCCTGCGGCGACATCTGCGTCTGCAGATCGCCGGAGACGGTGCGCTGGGCGAGCGCCGGGGCGGCGGACACGGCGAGCGCCGCGCACAGGACCAGGGGAGCGAGACGCGCAAGGGACATGGCGAGGATCCGGGCAGTGGGATGCGCCGTAGTGTAGTCGCAAGCGGTGACTGCGCACGGGATACCGGGCGCGCCGGGACCGCGTCGGCGCCCGGTTCAGTCCTCGGCGGCGGCGGGCACGTCCGACCTGCGCGGCGGTCGCCGGTACACGAAGTCCGGCGCCGGCGCGGCGGCTTCGCGCTGCGCCAGCGCCTGCAGCGCCGCGTGCGCCGGGGCGCGTTCGCACACCGGGTCCAGGGTTGCGGCATCGCCGCTCAGCGCCAGCGCCTGGCAGCGGCAGCCGCCCCAGTCGACCTCGCGTTTCGGGCAGCCCTGGCACACCTCGGGCATCCAGGCGCTGCCGCGGAAGCGCACGAAGGCCTCGCCGTCTTCCCAGATCGCCGCCAGCGGGCGCGCGCGCAGGTTCTCGAAGCGCATGTCCGGCAGGGTTTCGGCGGCGTGGCAGGGCAGCACGTCGCCGCGCGGGGAGATGTTGACGAAGCGCTGGCCCCAGCCGCCCATGCAGGCCTTGGGCCGGTGCGCGTAGTAGTCGGGGGTGACGAAGTCGATGTGCAGGCGGTCCTGCAGGCGCAGCCGCGCGGCCTCCACCGCGGCCACGGTCGCGTCGATCTGCGCGCGGCTGGGCATCAGCGCAGCGCGATTGCGCAGGCCCCAGCCGTAGTATTGGGTGTGCGCCACTTCCAGGCGTTCGGCGCCGAGTTCCAGCGCCAGCTCGATCATTGCCGGGACACGTTCGGCGTTGTGGCGGTGGATCACCGCGTTGATCGTCAGCGGCAGGTCGAGCGCGCGCACCGCCGCGGCGAAGGCGCGCTTCTTGGTCAGGCTGTCGCGGTAGCCGGCGATGCGGTCGGCGCCGGCGGCGTCGGCGTCCTGGACGCTCAGTTGCACGTGTTCCAACCCGGCCGCGGCAAGGTCCGCCAGCATCGGCGCGCCACCGGCCACGCCGGAGGTGATCAGGTTGCTGTACAGGCCCAGTGCGCGTGCATGCGCGACCAGCTCGGGCAGGTCCTTGCGCAGCATCGGCTCGCCGCCGGAGAAATGCGCCTGCAGTACGCCCATCGCCGCCGCCTGGTCCAGCGCCGAGCGCCAGCCGGCCGTATCCAGTTCCTCGCGCAGGCCGGCCAGTTCGATCGGGTTGGAGCAATACGGGCAGGCCAGCGGGCAGCGGTGGGTCAGCTCCAGCAGGATCGACAGCGGCGGCGGCACCGGCGTGTTCATGCGCGCAGCAGCCGCTTGGCGTGCAACTGCTGCGCCAGCTCGCGCACGTCGCGTTCGACCTCGGCCGGGTCGGCCTCGAATTCTGCGGCCAGTTCCGCGGCGATCGTCGCCAGGCTGCGGACGCCGTCGCAGCGCGAGACGATGGCGTGGGCGATGGCGTCCAGTTCGATCACCCGCTCCGGTGCCAGCAGCACCCATTGGTCGCGCGCACGGTCGTGCTGCAGGCGCACGCCGGCGGCGAGCCGCGGTTGGCTGCTGGCGTCCAGCGTGCTCATGCCGCGGCCTGCGCGGCGTCCGGCACGAACGCGTCCGGCCAGGCCACGCCCGGCTGCACGTAGGCGAAGTGCAGCGCATCCAGTTGCGACCACAGCACGCCGCACTTGAAGCGCAGCGCGTCCTGCACCAACTGCTGCTTCTCCACGGTGTCGGCATGGCGCTTGACGTAGTCCAGGGCGAAGTCCGAATCGCGCGGCGCCTCGTGCAGGCGATGCTCGAAATACGCCAGCGCCTCGCGCGAGACGAAGTCGTAGTGCTGCAGCATGCCGGCCACGCGGTGGCCGATGATGCCCGGGGCGAACAGTTCGGTCAGCGACGAGGCGATGGCTTCCAGCAGGCTCTTCTCGCGCACGAAGTGCAGGTAGGCCTGCACCGCGAAGCGGGTGCCGGGCAGCAGGCCGCGGCCGGACTGCACCAGGTCGCGGTCCAGTCCCAGCGCGTCGGTCAGGTGCAGCCAACGGGCGATGCCGCCTTCGCCATCGGCGCTGCCGTCGTGGTCGACGATGCGCTGGCGCCAGATCCGGCGCAGTGCCGGGTCGTCCATCCGCGCCAGGATCGCCGCGTCCTTGAGCGGGATGCAGCGTTGGTACTCGTAGCGGTTCAGCGCCCAGGCCTGGACCTGGCCGCGGTTCAGGCGCCCGCTGTGCAGCAGGGCGTGGAAGGGGTGCTGGTCGTGGTACAGCCGCGCGCCGATCGCGCGCAGCGCGGCTTCCAGTTGATCGGGGCTGAGCAATGCGCTCACGGGCTTGGTCTCGCAGGTGATGCGGGAAGGCGGGTCACAGCGCGATCTCCATGCCGTCGTGGGCCACGTCCCAGCCGTGCGCGGTGACGGTGGCGCGCTCGGCGGAGCCGGCGTCGAGGATCGGGTTGGTGGTGTTGATGTGGATGAAGACCTTGCGGGCCACACCCAGGTCGGCGAAGGCACGCAGGGTGCCGGCTTCGCCGTCGATGCTCATGTGGCCCATGCGCTGGCCGGTCTTGGCGCTGATGCCCAGTTGCACCAGCTCGTCGTCGCGCCACAGGGTGCCGTCGAAGAACACCAGTTCGGCACCGCGCAGGCGCTCGCGCAGGGCGTCGGTCAGCGCCGCGCAGCCGGGGATGTAATGCAGGCGGTGCGTGCCGTCGTCGATGGTCAGGCCCAGCGTCTCCTCGGCCGAGCCGGCCAGGTCGCCGCTGTGGCGGGATTCCATGAACAGCGGCACCTTGCCCGGCACCGCGAATGGTGTGACCTGCAGGCCGAGCAGCGATAGCGGTGTGTCCAGGGCGAACGGATGGCGGTGCACGTAAGCTGGGTGCAGCGCGTCGAACACCGGGTTCTGCGCCAGCAGGTCGAGCACGCGGCTACTCGCGTACAGGTCGAAGCGCTGGCTCTCGCGCATCGACAGCAGCCCGGCGATATGGTCGATCTCGCCGCTGGTCAGCAGCACCGCCTCGATCGGCGAATGGCGCTGGTCGCGCTGCGGCCATAGTGCGGGGGTGGCCAGCACCTGCTGGCGAAAATCGGGCGAGGCGTTGATCAGCAGCCAGCGCTGGCCATCGACGCTGACCGCGATGCTGGCCTGGGTACGGCGTTGGGCACCCGGGTGTTGCTGCCACGCGCGCTGGCTTGCAGGCGTGTGGCAATTCCACTGCGGATGCCCTCCGCCTGCCGCCGATCCCAAAACGATGAGGTGCATCCGGTCTCCGTTGATGGCGCCTGGCCGGTCGCGCTTCGGTCGCGGGAAGGGGGGAGTGCGCGGGTCAGAGCTCGCCGGAGGCGTAGCAGTTGATTTCCGCGCCGACGCAGATCTCGCGGATCACAGGCTTGTTCCACTTTTTCATGTACGTTCCTCTTCGAGTCGGGCTAGGGGACGACGGCAGCGACGCATGCATGTGCATGACAGCAGCGTGGCACCGTCGCGTTCGAGCATAGGCGCGGGGATTGGGGCGGTTGTGAAATTCCGGTAAAACCGCTGCAAGTCGCAACCGGATCACAGTGACGCGGCGGTGCGTATCCGCGGGGCGCCCCCGGCGCGCGGCCGGCGCAATTGTGAGAACGCGCTCAAGCGCGTTAGTGTAGGCGGCACCGTTTCGTCGACTGCGTCCGTCCTTGAACCACACCGTCCACTCCGGCCTGGAGGCGTTGCTGCAGCGCCCGTCGGCCGCGACCCTGGCGCCCGCCCTGCGCGCGGCGCTGCTGCAGGCCTGGCAGGCACAGGCCGAGCCGCTGCCGCGGCTGCCGTGGCCGGTGCTGGCCGACACCCTGGACGCGCTGGCGCTGCTGTCCGCCGACGAGGCCTCGCTGCTGGCGGCGTTGCTGTTCGACCTGCCGGCCTTGCGCGCACAGTTGCCGCAGCTGCCGGTGGCGCCACCGGCGCGGGCGCAGGCGGTGGCCGGCCTGCTGGAGGCGCAGGACGCCGCCGACCCGGTGTGGGCGCTGCATGCCGGGCGCGAGGCCGGGCGCAACAGCGAAGGCCTGCGCCGGCTGCTGCTGTCGATCGTGCAGGACCTGCGGGTGGTGCCGATCCTGCTGGCGCGGCAACTGGCGCAGATGCGCGTGGCCGACAAGGCGCCGGAGGCGCAACGCCGCGCGCTGGCGCAGCTGACCCGCGACATCCACGCGCCGCTGGCCAACCGCCTGGGCATCTGGCAACTGAAATGGGAGCTGGAGGACCTGGCGTTCCGGCACCTGGAGCCGGACACCTACCGGCGCATCGCCCGCGAGGTCGACGAGAGCCGGGTGGCGCGCGAGCGCTACATCGAGGCGGTCAAGAAGATCCTGTCCAAGGCGCTGGCCGAGCAGGGCCTGCGCGCGGAGATCAGCGGGCGGCCCAAGCACATCTACAGCATCTGGCGGAAGATGCAGAAGAAGCGCCTGGCCTTCGACCAGCTGTACGACCTGCGCGCGGTGCGGGTGATGGTCGACGACGTCGCCGCCTGCTATGCGGCGCTCGGCGTGGTGCACGCGCTGTGGGCGCCGGTGCCCAGCGAGTTCGACGACTACATCGCCCGGCCCAAGGCCAACGACTACCGCTCGCTGCACACCGCCGTGGTCGGCCCGGAAGGGCGCACGATCGAGGTGCAGATCCGTACCCACGACATGCACGCGCAGGCCGAGCTGGGCGTGGCTGCGCACTGGAAGTACAAGGAAGGCGGCAAGGGCGCGGAGAAGGCCTTCGACCGCAAGATCACCTGGATGCGCCAGCTGCTGGAACAGTCGCAGGACAGCGAGCAGGGCGGCCTGGCCGGGGCGCTGGACGCCGAACTGGTCGAGGACCGGGTCTATGCCTTGACCCCGATGGGCGAGGTGATCGACCTGCCGCAGGGCGCCACGCCGCTGGATTTCGCCTACCACGTGCACACCATGGTCGGGCACCGCTGTCGCGGCGCCAAGGTCAACAACCGCATCGTGCCGCTGACCCACAAGCTGCGCAGCGGCGACCGCGTGGAGATCCTCACCGGCAAGGAGGCCGAGCCGCGCCGCGACTGGCTGCTGCCGGCCAATGGCTACCTGGCCAGCGGGCGTTCGCGCGACAAGGTGCGCGCCTGGTTCCACAAGCTGGACCGCGCGCGCAACGTGCAGGCCGGCAAGGAACTGCTGGAGCGTGAGCTCAAGCGCCTGGGGCTGCAGCACGCCGACCTGTTGCCGGCGGCGAAGAAGTTCCATGCCGACGGCGTGGAGGAACTGTACATCCAGGTGGCGCTGGGCGACGTCGGCCCGAGCCAGGTCGGGCGCGCGCTGCACGAGGCCGAGCGCGCCGCGGCGCAGCCGGCCGCGCCGTCCATGCCACGGCCGACTGCCCGCCGCACCGGCCTGGGCAAGTCCAAGTTCACCGTGCAGGGCGTCGGCAATCTGCTGGTGCAACTGGCGCGCTGCTGCCAGCCGGTGGCCGGCGAGCCGATCGCCGGCTACCTGACCCGCACCCGCGGCGTCACCGTGCACCGCAGCGACTGCGCCGCGTTCGCGCGGCTGGCCGCCAGCCATCCGCAGCGGGTGCTGCCGGTGGAGTGGGGCCAGGCCGGCGGCGGTTACGAGGTCGACGTGCTGGTGCGCGCGGTGGACCGGCGCTGGTTACTCAAGGACATCACCAACCTGATCGCCCAGGAAGAGGCGCACGTGCTGGAGATCAACAGCGAGAACGTGCGCGACAGCGGCCTGGCGCAACTGCGGCTGCGGCTGAAGGTCGGCGATTACGGGCAGCTGTCCACCTTGCTCGGCAAGCTCGACGCGCTGCCGGGCGTGCACGAGGCGCGGCGGCTGGGCTGAGGGGCGGCGGCATGCCGGCCGGGAGGCCTGCCAGCGGATGGGCCACCTACCGTGCGCGCGGTCGGCGCGACGCACAGCTGTTCGTCATCGGGGCAACGCTAAGCTTGTGCGGTGAGCATGCCGCCGGATCAGGTCAGGGACGAACCCACGCGCAGGCAGCGGCCGGTGCCGCTGTGGCGCGATCTGCGTGTCTGGCGCTGGGCACTGGCGGTGCTGCTGGTGCTGGGAATGACCGTGGTGGTGTTTCGCCGCCCGCTGGCCGACCTGATCTGGCCGGAGACGCGCATCCAGCAATTGCTCGATCAGGGCCACGCGGCGCTGCGTGCGGGCCGGCTCAGCGCCGCCGACGGCAGCGGCGCGCGCGAGCGCTTCGAGGCCGCGCTGGCGCTGGACAGCGACCGCATGCAGGCACGCGTCGGCCTGGCCGCGACCGGGCGCGCAGCGCTGGGGCAGGCGCGCGCGGCGCTGGCCGCCGGCCGCTTTCCGCAGGCGCGCGAGGCGCTGGCGCTGGCGCGCGCGCTGCAGGTGCCGCGCGCCGATGCCGATCGCATCGAGGCGGCCTTGCGCGCGCGCGAGGCCGCGCACGCCGGCATCGATCAACTGCTGCAACGGGCGGCGCAGGCGCGCCGCGATGGGCATCTGGACGACGGCCCGGACGCGGCCTTGCCGCTGTACCAGCGTGTCCTGGAGTACGCGCCGGAACGCACCGCGGCGCTGGAAGGCCGCGAGGATGCATTGTCGGAACTGCTGCAGCACGCACGCGGCGATCTGGCGCGCGGCGACCTGGCCGCTGCCGCGGCGCTGGTGGAGCGCGCGCGTGGCTATGACCCCGGCCATGTCGACCTGCCCGAGACCCAGGCGGAACTGAACCGGGCGCTGGAACGCCTGCAGCGCGAGGCCGAGCAGGCCCTGCGCCGGCAGCGCCTGGATGCGGCGGCACACGCGTTTGCACAGTGGCACGCGGCGGTGCCGGACGCAGCCGGCGCCAGCGACGGCCTGGAGCGGGTGGCGGCAGCCTATGCGCTGCAGGCGAGCCGTGCCGCCGCCGATTTCCGTTTCGGCGAGGCCGAGCGCGCCTTGCGCAAGGGCCAGGCCCTGGCACCGGACAGTCGTGCGCTGGCCGATGCCAGGCAGGCGCTGCAGCGCGCCCGGCAGAGCCAGGCCACGCCGCCCTCGCGGATGTCACCGGCCGAGCGCGAGCGCCGCCTGCAGCGCCTGCTGGCCGATCTGCAGGCTGCCGAGGCGCGCGGTGCCTGGCTGACCCCGCCCGGCGCCAGCGCCTACGACACCTTGCTGGCGGCGCAGACCCTGGCGCCGCGCGATGCGCGGGTGCGCGCGGCCGAGCAGCGCGTGCTGGCGGCGCTGCGACGCTGTTTCGACGATGCCATGCGCGGCAATCGGGTGCTGGCGGCGAGCGCCTGCTACGACGCCTGGCGCGCGCTGGCGCCGGGCGGCAATGGCCTGGCCACCGCACGGCGACGCCTGGCGCAGCGCTGGCTGGCGGTCGGCGACGAGCGCCTGAGTGGCGGCGATGCCGCCTTCGCGCGGCAGGCGTTGCAGCGCGCCCGCGCGATCGATCCGGCGACCCCGGAGCTGGCCGCCTTCGAGCGCCGTTTGCGTAGCCTCAGTCCGGGGCGTTAGTGGGCGCAGTGAAGTGGGAGCTTCCCCAGGCTGATGGTGCGGCGCGTCGGGACTGAAGTCCCTCCCACTGGGGGTGTTGAGAGGTTCCGGCGATCGGTTGTATATCCGGGGCTGCGAGCGTCTTGGTTTGCAGTGCGCACGTGGGTGCGCGACAGCGCCTGCCGGGTGCCGGCCATAGCGGCGATGCTCGCAACACCATTGTGGGAGGGACTTCAGTCCCGTCGCGATCGAGGACGGTGCGCCAACGCGGCTCAGGCCAGGAACGCCTCGCGCACCGTAGCGCGGGCGGCATCCAGCGAGAAGTGGGTTTCGATGTTGCGCAGGCCGTTGTCGGCCAGCCGCTGCCACAGCGCCGGATCGGCGTACAGCTGCGCGATGGCGTCGGCGAACGCGGCGGGGTCGTCGGCGATCAGCACGTCCTCGCCGTCGCGCAGGTGCATGCCTTCCACCGCGCAGGCGGTGGCCACCACCGGCTGGCCATGGGCCATGCTGAGGTTGACCTTGCCCTTGACCCCCGCGCCGAACCGTAGCGGCGCCACGGCGATGCGCATGCCGTCCATGTAGGCAGCGATGTCGGGCACGTGGCCGAGCAACTCGACGCCCGCGGTGGCCTCGCCGAGGCGGCGGATGTCCTCCGGCATGTCCGCACCGATGCAGTGGAAGCGCACCTCGGGCAGGCGCAGGCGCACCGCCGGAAACACCTCCTGCAGGAACCAGCGCACCGCGTCTACGTTGGGCGCATGGCGGAAGCCGCCGACGAACACCAGGTCGCGGCGCTGCGCCCACGGCAGGCCGGGGCCGGCGACCTCGTGCAGGTTCGAGATCAGCGCCGTGCGCACCTGTGGCGCCTCGCGCTGCAACTGTTCGCGTTCGACCGCGCTGACCAGCACGGTCACGTCCACCTGCGCCATCACCTCCAGTTCGCGCGCGCGGGTGCGCTCGGCCTCGCGCAGCAGGCGCGCATCGCCGGCGAGTTCGGCGCCGCGGCGTTCGCGCAGGTAGTGCAGGTCCACGGTGTCGAACAGGCGCCGTGCCTGCGGCGCGAACCGGCGCAGCAGCGGCAGGCAGGCGTGGGCGACGTGGTGGCGCACCAGCAGCACGCTGTGGAAGCGCGCACCGTGCTGCTGCAGGAACCAGGTCAGGTTCTTCAGGTACGGCGCGTACCACACCTCCACGCCGAGCCGTTGCAGGGTCTCGCTATGGCGGCTGGCATAGCTGCGCTCGCTGGGCACGAACACCACGTGCGCGCCTTCCTCGAGCAGCAGGCGGATCAGGTTGAGCTGGCGCAGCGAGGCGGAGTCGCGGTCCGGCTGCGGCAGCGCTTCGTCGAGGATCAGCACCTGGCGCTGCCGGCGGTGCAGCAGCGCCGGCACCGGCACCTCGCCGGGAGCGAGGTGTTGCGGCAACACCTCGACCCACTTGGCCGCGAAGACCGCACGGTTGCGTACCTGGTAGGCCTTGATCCCGCTGCCGGTGTCGGTGCCGTTGCTGGTGCCCTCGTCGTGCACCACGCGGCTGGCCGGTTGCACCAGCGTGCGCAAGCCGGCGGCGCGTACCGCGAAGGCCAGGTCGGTGTCCTCGTAGTAGGCCGGCATGTAGCGCGTGTCGAAACCGCCCAGCGCCAGGAAGCGCGCGCGCTCGATCGCCAGCGCCGCGCCGCTGCCGTAGTCGACGTCGCGCAGGTAGGCATAGCGCGGATCGTCGGGCGACTCGAAGCGGCCGTAGCTCCAGGCGCTGCCATCGGCGAAGACCACCCCGCCGGCATCCTGCAGGCGGCCGTCGGGATACAGCAGTTGTGCGCTGACCAGGCCGGCCTGCGACAGCTGCGCGAACGTGTCCAGCAACGCGTCCAGCCAGCCCGGTTGCGGCACCGTGTCGTTGTTGAGGAACACCAGGTAGCGGCCCTGCGCGCGCGCGGCGCCGTCGTTGCAGGTGACGATGAAGCCGCCGTTGCGCTCGCGCACGTGGTAGTGCAGGCCGACCACCTGCGGCAGCCACTGCGCCGTGTCGTCGCTGCTGCCGTCGTCGATCACCAGGATCTCGCAGGGTGCGGCCGGCGGATGCGCGGCCAGCGCGCGCAGGCAGGCGAGGGTATGCGCGACGTGGTTGTAGACCGGGATCACGATGCTGACCAGCGGCGCAGGACTGTTCGGCACCGCGAACGGCGCGAACGGTGCAGATTCCACCGCGAACAGCGCGCGCTGCGGCGGCGGCAGCGGTTGCGCATGCACGCGCAGGCGCTCCCAGGTGCTGCGCCAGCCGCGCGTGCGCAGGCTGGTCAGGCCGCGCCGGACCAGGCCGGCCAGGCGGTTCAGGGCGTAGCGCGCATTCGCCCACGACATCGACATCCGGTACCACTCCAACTTAAACGAAGAGGCCGTCGCGCCGCGCTGCCCGCTGGGCTGCGCTAGACTCGGCGGAATTTACATTCTCGCATTCCCGTGCCCCGACGCTACGACGATCACGACACCGACGATCAGGACGACGCCCTGGACAGCCCCGCCGCCGTATGGCGCAGGCGCCTGCTCACCTGGGGCCTGGCCGCCGCCGCACTCGGCCTGGGCTTCCTGATTCCGTACACGGTCTATCTGAACAAGCAGGTCACCCAGCGTTTCGGCGAACTGCGCTGGCAGATTCCCACTCGTGTGTACGCGCGGCCGCTGATACTGGCGCCGGACACGGCGATGGATCCGCAGACGCTGAAGACCGAACTGGATGCGGCCAGCTATCGCGCCGACGCCGGTGCCGAGCGCCCTGGTAGCTACCAGCAGGACGGCAGCCGCTTCACCATCGCCAGCCGCGGCTACGTCGATGTCGACGGGCGGGTCGCGCCGCGGCGCATCGAGGTGGGCCTGGCCGGCGGGCGCGTGGTGGCGCTGCGCGATGCGCAGACCCGCAAGGCGCTCAAGGCCGCGCGGCTGGATCCGGCGCGCATCGCCACGCTGTACGGGCAGAAGCAGGAAGAGCGGCGCCTGGTGCGCGTGGACGAGGTGCCGGAACTGCTGGTCACCGGCTTGCAGGCGGTCGAGGACCGCGACTTCAATTCGCACCACGGCATCGACCTCAGCGGCATGGTCCGCGCGGCCTGGGTGATGGTGCGCTCCGGCGGCAAGAGCCGGCAGGGCGCCAGCACCTTGACCCAGCAGCTGGCGCGCAGCGGCCTGCTCGGCATTGGCAAGGAACAGACCGTCACCCGCAAGTTCAACGAGATTCTGTACGCGCTGATCATGGAGGCGCGCTACGACAAGCGCACCATCCTCGAGGCGTATCTGAACCAGGTGTACCTGGGCCAGCGCGGCAGCCAGGCGGTGCATGGTGTCGCGTCTGGTGCGGAGTTCTGGTTCGGCCGCGAACTCGATGCGCTGGCGCCGGAGCAGGTGGCGCTGCTGATCGGCCTGGTCAAGGGGCCGTCCTACTACGACCCGCGGCGCTATCCCCAGCGCGCGCTGGACCGGCGCAACTTCGTGCTCGGCAAGCTGCGCGAGAGCGAGCTGATCGACGAACCCACCTACCGCAAGGCGCTGGCCGCGCCGCTGGGCGTGCCGGCCGAACCCGGCCTGGTCGCGGCTAACCGGTTCCCCGCCTATGTCGACCTGGTGCGGCGCCAGCTGGCGCGCGATTACCCCGAAAGCGCGCTGCAGGGCGCCGGCCTGAGCGTGCTCACCGGCATGTCGCCGTCGGCGCAGGCCTATGCCGAGGGCGCGGTGACGCGCACCATCACCGCGCTGGAAACCAACAAGAAGCGCCCGCCGCTGCAGGCCGGCCTGGTGCTCACCGACACCCACAACGGCGAGGTGCTGGCGGTGGTCGGCAGCCGCGACGTGGCCCAACCCGGTTTCAATCGCGCGATCGAGGCGCAGCGCCAGGTCGGCTCGCTGCTCAAGCCGTTCGTGTACCTGTTGGCGCTGGCGCAGCCGGACCGCTACTCGCTGGCCAGTTGGGTCGACGATACCCCGGTCACCGTGCAACTGGGCCGCGGCCGCACCTGGAGCCCGGGCAATTCCGATGGCCGCAGCCACGGCACGGTGCGCGTGGTCGATGCGCTTGCGCATTCCTACAACCAGGCCACGGTGCGCATCGGCATGCAGGTCGGGCCGGAGCGCGTGGCGCAGCTGGTGAAGGTGCTGGCCGGCATCGAGGCCGAGGTCAATCCCTCGCTGATCCTCGGCGCCACCGACCAGAGCCCGTACGCGATGGCGCAGCTGTACCAGTTCCTGGCCTCCGGTGGCGAAATCCAGCCGCTGCATGCGGTGCGCGGGGTGCTCGATCCGCAGGGCAAGCTGCTCAAGCGCTACGACAAGACCCCGGCGCCGGCGCAGGAGGGCGACTCCATCGCCGCCAACCTGGTGGGCATGGCGCTGCAGCAGGTGGTCAGCAACGGCACCGCGCGGCAACTGCTCAGCGACGGGTTGGGCAAGCTGTCGCCGGCCGGCAAGACCGGTACCAGCAACGATGGCGTGGACAGCTGGTATGCCGGCTACACCGGCGACCACCTGGCGGTGATCTGGATCGGCAACGACCAGAACAAGCAGACCGGCCTGTACGGCGCCACCGGTGCGATGCGGGTGTGGTCGGGCATCTTCTCGCGGCTGCCGAGCGCGCCGCTGCAGGTGCAGGGCAAGGGCATCGACTGGCAGTGGATGGACCCGGTGGGGTACAACAGCACCGACTCGACCTGCCCCGGCGCGCGCCAGTTCCCGTTCGTGGTCGGTTTCGTGCCGGCGTATGCCGCATGCACGCCGCCGCAGGCGCTGCCGGAAGACGCCGCGCCCGCCGAGGGCGAACATCAGGGCGGCTGGCGCAGCTGGTTCGGCCTGGACAAGAAGAAAGACCCGCCTGCCGACGCGGCCGCGCCGCCGCCGGCGCATTGATTCCCGGATCCCGGATACCGCTCATGACCCCACGTCTTCCCGCCATCGCCGCCCTCAGCCTGCTGCTCGCCTCCTGCGTCAGCGCACCGCCGCCGCCGCCCCCGGCCGCACCGGTGGACACCACCACGCCGGCGCAGCGCATCGCTGCGATCGACGCCAGCGGCGGTGCCGACGACACCGAACTGAGCGTGCAGCCGCTGCGCGATCCGGAAGTGGAGGATCTGCGCGAGAGCGCCAAGCGCAAACGCAGCGCCGGCGACCTGGCCGGTGCCGCCGCAGCCCTGGACCAGGCGCTGAAGCTGGTGCCGGACGACCCGGCGCTGCTGCAGGACCGCGCCGAAGTGGCGCTGCTGCAGAAGGACGACGCCCAGGCCGAAGCCTTCGCCAAGCGCGCCATCGACCTGGGCTCGCAGACCGGCCCGCTGTGCCGCCGCCACTGGGCGACCATCGAACAGGCGCGCCTGGCCCGCGGGCAGAAGGAAAACGCCGCCTCGGCGCACGCCCAGATCGCCGGGTGCACGGTGCCGGGGATCAAGAGGTACTGAGGGCTGGGAATGGGGAGTCGGGAATGGGGAATGGGTAAAAGCTGCGTTTCTGGCGGCTCGTCACGCTGGCGGCGCTCGGTCTTCCCGCTCTGCCGGCAGCAGTAACAGTGAGCGGGTAGCGCTGCTGCTCTAACCATTCCCCATTCCCGACTCCCCATTCCCATGTCGTTAGCTCACGCAAGCACCGAAGCCCTCAGCGAAGGCGGGGCGCTTGCGCGTCAGCTCGATGCGTTCGTGCCGCGGCCGGCGCAGTTGCGGTTGACCGCGGCGATCGCCGAGGCGTTCGAGCAGCGCGACGTGCTGCTGGCCGAGGCCGGCACCGGCACCGGCAAGACCTATGCGTATCTGGTGCCGGCGCTGTTGTCGGGGCTGAAGACCATCGTCTCCACCGGCACCCGCGCGCTGCAGGATCAGCTCTACCACCGCGATCTGCCGCGGGTGCGGGCGGCGCTGGGCGTGGGCCTGAGCAGTGCGCTGCTGAAGGGGCGCGCCAACTACCTGTGCAAGTACCGCCTGCAGCAGGCGCGCGGCGAGCCGCGCTTCACCGCGCGCGAGCAGGTCGCGCAGTTCCAGCGCATCGTCGCCTGGAGCGGGCGCACCCGCTTCGGCGACATCGCCGAGCTGGACGCGCTGGCCGACGATTCGCCGCTGCTGCCGCTGGTCACTTCCACCGTGGACAACTGCCTGGGCACCGAGTGCCCGTTCTGGGGCGAATGCTTCGTGGTGCAGGCGCGGCAGCGCGCGCAGGCGGCCGACCTGGTGGTGGTCAACCACCACCTGCTGCTGGCCGACCTGGCGCTGAAGCAGGAGGGCTTCGGCGAAATCCTGCCCGGGGCGCAGGCCTTCGTGATCGACGAGGCGCACCAGTTGCCGGAGCTGGCGGCGAACTTCTTCGGCGAAGGTTTCGGCATGCGCCCGCTGCAGGAACTGGCGCGCGACTGCGTGGCCGAGAGTCGCAATGTCGCCGGCGCGCTGGCCAGCCTGCAGGCGCCGGCGCAGGCGCTGGAACAGACCCTGCGCGAATTGCGCGCGGCGATGGAGGGGCTGCCGGCGCGCGGCACGCAATGGCGGCTGTTGGCCAAGCCGCAGGTGCGCGACGGTTTCGACGCGCTGCTGGCCGATCTGGCCCGGCTGCAGGAGCCGCTGGCGGTGCTGCGCGAGGCTTCGCCCGGCTTCGACGCCTGCGCGGCGCGCGCGCGCGAACTGCGCACGCGGCTGGGCCGCTGGCTCGGCGAGGATGCGCCGATTCCGGATTTCGAGGCCGAGCCGGAAGCGGGCGCGCCATCGAACGACGTGCTGTGGTACGAACTGACCCCGCGCGGCTTCCGCTGCCAGCGCACGCCGCTGGACGTGTCCGGGCCGCTGCGCGCGCACCGCGAGGCCTCGCGCGCGGCCTGGGTGTTCACCTCGGCGACGCTGGCGGTGAAGGGCGAGTTCGAGCACATCGCCACCCGCCTGGGCCTGCGCGATCCGATGACCTTGCTGCAGCCCAGCCCGTTCGACTGGGCGCGGCAGGCGCTGTGCTACCTGCCGGCGCTGCCCGATCCCGCCGCGCGCGGCTTCGGCACCGCATTGATCGCCGCGTTGCAGCCGGTGCTGGAGGCCTCGCAGGGCCGCGCCTTCCTGCTGTTCGCCTCGCACCGCGCGCTGCGCGAGGCGGCCGAGGCGCTGCGCGACGGGCCCTGGCCGCTGTTCGTGCAGGGCGAGGCGCCGCGCGCGACCTTGCTCGAGCGCTTCCGCGCCTCCGGCAACGGCGTGCTGCTCGGCTCGGCCAGTTTCCGCGAGGGCGTGGACGTGGTCGGCGATGCGCTGAGCGTGGTGGTGATCGACAAGCTGCCGTTCGCCGCGCCCGACGACCCGGTGTTCGAGGCGCGCCTGGAGGCGATCCGCCGCGACGGCGGCAATCCGTTCCGCGAGGAGCAGTTGCCGCAGGCGGTGATCGCGCTCAAGCAGGGCGTGGGCCGGCTGATCCGCAGCGAGCGCGACCGCGGCGTGCTGGTGCTGTGCGACCCGCGCCTGCTCTCCAAGTCCTACGGCCGCACCTTCCTGGAGTCGCTGCCGCCGTTCGCCCGCACCCGCGACGTGGAGGACGTGCGCCAGTTCTTCGCCGCCGAGACCCCGGCGCTGGGCGATAATCCCGAGGCCGCGACGCCACCGGCCACGTCAAACTAGCCGACGCGTCGCCTTTGCTTTTCCGATTCCCCATTCCCCATTCCCGATTCCCAGCCCCCAATGAATCTGCTCGCCTTCGAAACCTCCACCGAAGCCTGCTCCGTCGCCGTGCTGGTCGGCGACCGCGTGCTGGAGCGCTTCGACCTGGCGCCGCGGCGGCACGCCGAACTGGCGCTGCCGTGGGCCGAGCAGTTGCTGGCCGAGGCCGGCATCGGCCGCCGCCAGCTCGATGCGGTGGCCTTCGGCCGCGGCCCCGGCGCGTTCACCGGCGTGCGCCTGGCGATCGCCATCGCGCAGGGCATCGCCCTGGCCCTGGACCTGCCGGTGCTGCCGGTGTCCACGCTGCAGGTGCTGGCGCTGCGCGCGCCGGCCGACGCGCCGCGGGTGCTGGCGGCGATCGATGCGCGCATGGGCGAGGTCTACACCGCGGCCTACGCACGGCAGGCCGACGGCGGCCTGCAGGCGCTGACCCCGGAGCAGGTGTTGAGTCCGGAAGCCTTCGTGTTGCCGGAGCCGGATGCGGCCTGGGCTGCGGTCGGCACCGGGCTGGCGGCGGTCGATGGCACCTTGCAGCGCCGCTTCGGCGCGCACTGGCGCAGCGCCGATGCGCAGGCGCTGCCGCATGCCGCCGACGTGCTGACCCTGGCCGCGGCCGCATACGCGCGCGGCGAAGGGATCGCGCCGGAACGCGCCGAACCGGCCTACCTGCGCGACAACGTCGCCCTGACCCTGGCCGAGCAGCAGGCGCAGCGGGCCGCGCGGTGAGTGCGTGCGGCGTGCCGTCGGCGCGTCAGCGGTCGAGTACCAGCGGCGTGGCGCTTTCGTGCGCAGGCCTGGCGACGCACAGCAGCGCACAGCCTGGTTCGATCTGGGTGTCGGGCGGACGCAGGTAATGCACTGCGCCGGACAGCACGCGCGTCGCGCAGGTGCCGCAGGAACCGTAGCGGCAATCGGAGGGCGCAGCGATCCGCTGCGCTTCTGCCAGCTCCAGTAATGTGCCGGCGTCCGGGGTCCAGACCGCCTCGCGTCCCGAGCGCTGGAACCGCACGCGCACCCGTGGCGCATCTGCGGGCGCTGCGGGGGTCGTATCGCGGACGAGGCTCGATGGGCCGAATGCCTCGAAGCGGATGCGCGCGTCCGCCACGTTAAGCGCGCGCAATCCACGGTACATATCGCGCATGAAGTCTGGCGGTCCGCACAGGTAGAAGTCGTAATCGTCGAATGCCAGGATCCGCTGCAACCGCGCGATGCCGATGCGGCCGGCGCCGTGGCCGGCCGCTCGGCTGTCCAGGCAATGCAGCGACAGCCGCGCGTCGGCCGCAGCGAGCCGTGCCAGTGTGGCGGCGAACGGACGATCGGCGGCCTCGCGGGCGCCGTGCACGAAGATCAACCGCCGCCGCGAGGCGGTGTCGGCCAGCGCCTGGCGCAGCATCGCCAGCATCGGCGCGATGCCGATCCCGGCCGAGACGAACACCACCGGCCGCGGGCTGGCGGCATCGAAGACGAAATCGCCGCGCGGCATCTGCGCGTCCAGCGTCGTGCCGACCTGCGCATGGTCGTGCAGCCAGGCCGATGCCCGGCCCTGCCGTTTCACAGTGATCCGGTAGAGCGCGCCACCCGGCGCGTCGGACAGCGTGTAGTTGCGCACCGTCGGCGCGGCAGTGCCGCAGATCGGGAAACGCAGCGTAAGGTGTTGGCCGGCTGCGTACGACGGCAGCGCGCCGCCGTCCTCGGCGGCGAAATGGAACGAGCGGATGGCACGCGCTTCGTCGACGATCCGCACGATCCGCAGCGGCCGCCAGGCGCGTTCGGCGGCAGGCGTCGACGCCGCGGCGAACTGCTCTGGGCGCTGCACCGCCGACCAGCGCCACGGCAACACGGCGCGCGTGTGGCGCACTTCACGGAGATGGAAGCGCACAACGCGCTGCGCGCCCGCGAACGTCGCCAGTAGCGGCCCGTCCCAGACGATCTCCGCGCGGGCGGCCAGGTACAGCAGGTCGCCGCGTTCGAAGTCGATGAACAGCAGCCCCGCGCGCGGATCGTGCAACAGGTTGCCGAGCGTATTGAAGTAGCGGTTGCCGCTGAAATCCGGCGTGGTCAGGGTGCGCGCATCGTCGACGCGCACGAAGCCGGGCAGGCCGCCGCGGTGCGACACGTCCGCGCCGCGCGCGGCGCCGGCATCCTTCGAGGTGTTCGCGCTGGCGATGAAGAAGGTATCGCAGCGCGCGAGTAGCGCGCATTGCGCATCGCTCAGACGCGCCGACACGGCAGTCGCGGTATGCGCGTGGACCTCGCCTGCGGCGAACGTCGGGCTGCGGCTGTTGATGTACTGCGGGCAGTTACCGAAGCTCTGCTCCACCGCGACCGTCAGCGTGTCGCCATCGACTGCGCTGACGCTGCCGTTGACGCGATTGCGTCGTCGCGTTTCGAGCGCGATGCCCAGGCCGCCGAACGGCGCGCCCGGCCGCCAGGTGCCGGCCAGCGGGTCGCCGGGCAGGGGCGGCGCGGCGATGCGCAGCGTGCGCGGGTCCGGTGTGCTCAGGAAGCCGGGCTGGCCCACGCGCAGCGTCGCCCACGGCTGCCCGTGCGCGTCGCTGCCGGCGAGTACGAACAGCGGCAGTTGCGCGAAGAAGTCCCGATGCTGTTCGGGCATGCAGCGGCGGATGCTGCGCCGCCCGGCCGCCGCCGCGACCGCGCTGGCCCCGGCCCGCTGCTGGACGGCAAGTTCGCCGGGGTGGAACGGCGAGGTCTCCAGATCCCAGCCGGCGACGCCAGCGGTCGGCGCGTTCATTGCGGTCTGCGTGCCGTCGGCCGGCAGCGCTCAGCCGGCCGACGCGCCGGGCAGCAGCGCCGGCAAGGCGACGAATCCCGGCAAGGCTTCGATCCGGGCAAGCCACGCCCGCACTTGCGGGTAAGGTTCGAGCGCGATTCCGCCTTCTGGCGCATGCGCGATGTAGGTGTAGCCGGCGATGTCGGCGATGGTCGGTTGCGCGCCGGCGGCGAACGGCGTGTCGACCAATTCCTGGTCGATCGCATCGAGCAACCGGGTCGCCGTACGCCTGGCCGCCGCCAGGTCGAGCGGCATCCCGAATGCGGTCGCCAGCCGCGCCGCGGCGGGCCCGTAGGCGATCGGCCCGGCCGCGTACGACAACCAGCGCTGCACGGTCGCTGCGCCGAGCGGCTCGTCCGGCAGCCACTGCGGATGGCCGTAGCGTTTGGCCAGATAGACCAGGATCGCGTTGGAATCGGCGAGCACCCTGCCGCTGTCGTCGATCACCGGTATCTGTCCGAGCGGATTCAGCGCCAGGAACGCCGGTTGCCGTTGCGCGCCGGCGGCGAGATCCACATCGATGGTCTCGAACGGCAGTCCGAGCAGCGACAGGAACAGGCGCACCCGGTGCGCGTGTCCGGACAGGGGCGCGGAATAGACACGGATCGGAGCGGCGGGACGATCGGTGCCGCGAGGACTGAGGGTGGACATGGAACGGCTCCGCAATCGTGCATCGCCGGGGATCGGCGACGATCGGCTGCAGCCTAGCGCTGGCCGCGGCCTGCAAGAAGACGGACAATGCGAGAAACATTATCCTTTCCGGAAGGACAATCGGGCATGGCCGACCTGCGCGACGTCAACCTGAATCGTCTGGCGATCTTCGTCGCAGTGGTCGAGGCCGGCTCGCTGACTGCCGCGGCCGAGCGGCTCGGCCTGGCCAAGACGGTGGTCAGCACGCACATGCAGCGCCTGGAATCGGAGGTCGGCGCGAACCTGCTGGTGCGCACGACGCGACGGCTGAGCGTGACCGACGCCGGACGCGGGTTCTACGAGGCGTGCCGCGACATCGTGCGCGCGGCCGAGCATGCGCTGCAGACGGTGTCTCCCGACGCCGGCCCGTTGCGTGGCGCGCTGCGGGTCAGCGTGCCGGTCGACTACGGCGCGCAGGTGGTGGCCCAGGCGGTGGTCGCTTTGCGCGACAGGCACCCCCGCCTCGATGTCGAACTGGTCGCGAACGATCGCATCGTCGATCTGGTCGCCGACAATCTCGATGTGGCGATCCGCATCGGCCGTCTCGCCGATTCGACCTACCGCGCGGTACGGCTCGGCAGCTATGCGGTGTGGCCGGTCGCCAGCCCGCAGTTCGTCGCGCGCCACGGGCTGCCGCGCGACCCGGCGGCGCTGGCTGCGCTCCCCTTCGTGCTGCTGTCCAGCATTGCCCGTCCGCGCACCCTGGAGCTGGTCAATGCGCGCGGCGACAGCGTCGCGGTGCGCTGCGTGCCGCACTTCGTCGCCAATACCGCGACCGGCTGCCGCGCGATCGTGCTGGCCGGTGGCGCGTTCGGCCTGCTGACGGATTTCTCCACCGCCGCCGACGTCGCCGCCGGCCGGCTGGTGCGTCTGTTGCCGGCGTGGCGTTCGGCATCGTTCGGCATCCATGCGGTATACCCGCCGACGCGGCTGCCATCGCCGAAGGTGCGCGCCTTCATCGATGCGATGAAGGCGCGGATCGCATCGATGCGCACCGAAGCGGAGGGCGGCACGGCGGCCGTTGCCGGTGCGGCGCCTGCACGTGCGCGGCGACGGCCAGCGCGCTGATCGCGCGCCGGTCGCCGTGCCGCCGATCAATAGTCGTAGCTGACGCTCAAGCGCAGCGACCGCGGCGCCTGGCGCAGCAGGGCCGCGCCATACACCGGGTCCGCCTTACCCGGGTCCGACTCCGAGTACGGATACTTCCACAGCGTGGCCTGGCCGTTGAAGACGTTGAACACGTCCAGGTTGAAGGCCAGTTTGCGGTCGGCGTAGGCCGGCCGCCACGACACGCCGAGATCCAGTTGCTGCAGCCACGGCAGGCGGCCCTGGCTGCCCGGAGGCGCCGGCTGGCCCTGGTAGTAGTGATAGGCGATGCCGTAGCCGGAGGGGTCGCTGTGGTCGGGGCCGTAGGAGCCCAGCGCACTGAACGGCGAACCGGAGATCAACTTGAGGTTCGCCGACACCAGCCATGCGGGGTTGAGCTGGTAGTAGCCGTAGAACTTGAACTGATGGGTGTGGTCGTTGCTCTGCGGGCCGTTGGTGTGCTCCATCAACTGCGCGAAGTCCCAGGCCTGGGTGGTGGACACCGCGGTCTGGCCGATGCCCGACAGCAACTGGCCCTCGGTGGTGCCGTAGCTGCGCGACCAGGTGTAGTCGAGGCGGCCGTACCAGCGCTGGTCGAACGGATGCTCCAGCGACAGGTTGAGCCCGTAGTAGTTGCGCTTGAATTCCGGGAAGCCGAACTGCGCGTTGCTCAGCGGCACCTTGACGTAGTTGCCCGAGGTATCGACCAGGGTGAAGGTGTTGGCCCGGCCCGGGTTGATCAGCCAGCAGCTGACCGGATTGCTGGCCAGGGTCACCGTGTGCCCTTGCGCCGCGGCGGCGGCGAACACGGTATCGCTGTCGCAGTAGTCGTCCACGCCGCTGCGCAGGACGCGGTAGGTGCCCTTGGCGCCGTAGACCCAGCTGTCGCCCCAGGCCTTGGTGAAGCCGAGGATGAACTCGTCCTGGAACGAGGGCTTGATGCCCTGCGTGGCGACGGTCTTCGGGTCGGGCAGGATGCCGTAGTTGTTGTTGGACGAGACCGCACCGGAGATCTGGGTCAGGCCGGTCGGGTAGCCGTTGGCGTCGATGCCGCCATAGGTGTAGTAGGTCGAAGTGGCCAGGGTGGCGCCGGCGGCGTTGAACGCCGGGTTCAGCGGTAGCGCCAGGTAGTAGCGGCCGGCGTTGCCGTACACCTTGAAGCGCGCATCGCCGTCGACGTCCCAGCTGAAGCCCAGCCGCGGCGCCCATTGCCCGCTGGTCTGCTTGATGTACGGCGCGCCGTCGCGGTTGTAGTTGGTGAACTGGTCCAGGCGCAGGCCGAGGTTGAGCAGCAGCCGGTCGTTGACCTGCCAGTTGTCCTCCACGTACTGCGCGCGCTGCGCCGAGCGCACCGAGGCCAGCGCGCTGTAGATGTACTTGCGCACGTAGTAGCCGTCCTGGCCGTTGGGGTAGCCGCCGGTGGCGGGTACGCCGAGGCCGGTGTTGATCGGCACGTTGGGGTTGGCCTGGCCGTAGATCCAGTAGTAGCCGTCGCCCGAAGCCACCGAGCCGCGGTTGAGCGCGCGTGCGTTCTGGTTGTCGATGCCGATGGTGATGCTGTGCGCGCCGATGGCGTAGTTCAGGTCCAGGCGCAGGTTGTCGGTGCGATTGCCGCGCGCCGGATCGACCAGCAACGCGGTGGTCTGCGCATTGGTGATCGGGGTGCCGCCGGTGTAGGCCGGGTTCTGGAAGCCGGGGCTGGAGAGATAGGTCAGCGTGCCGTTGTAGTTGGGGTTGCGGCTGTAGTCGTCGGCACGCTGCTGGCCGTAGAGGGCGCTGAAGGTCAGGCGGTCGGTGAGGTAGCCGGTGTACTTGGCGCTCCACAGGTCGCCGCCGGTCTTGGTGGTGTCGGCGTTGCCGCGCAGGGCGCCGATGTCGCGGCCGCTGTACTGGTAGTACTTGCCGCGGGTGACATAGCGGCTGGAGGCGCCGGTGATTTCCAGCAGCTGGCTGTCGCTGATGTTCCAGTCGAGCTTGGCGTACCAGCTCGGCCGGCGGTACTGGTAGTCGTAGTAGTACGGCCCCGGGGTGGTCTCGCGTGCGCCGTAGAAGCGATCGCCGTCCTGGCGTTGCAGTTCGTAGGCGCCGAAGAAGAACAGCCGGTCCTGGATCAGCGGGCCGCCGGCGTAGACGCTCTGGGTGCTGAGGGTGGAGCCGCTCTTGCTGTCCGGGCGGTACAGCGCGCCGTTGCCGGGCGCGTACACGTCCTTCTTTGCGGAGCGCAGGCCGTCCGGTTCCCAGGTCGCCTGGCCGCCGAAATGCCATTCGTTGCTGCCGCGCTTGCCGACAGCGTTGATCACGCCGCCGTCGGAGCGGCCGTACTTGGCGCTGTAGCCGCCGGTGTAGACCTCCAACTGGTCGATGCTGCCATAGGGCAGGGTCAGTCCGCCGAGGCCGCGCAGCGGGTCGGTGGTGTTGAAGCCATTGATGTAATAGGCGTTCTCCGCGGCCGAAGAGCCGCCGAAGCTGAGCAGCTGCGCGCCGGTCGGGCCGATGTAGGTGCCGCTGCCGCTGTTGCCGGCCACGCCGGGCGCCAGTTGCGCGATGGCCTCGGCCGAGCGGCCCAGCGGCAGGCGCTGCAGCTGTTCGGCATTGATCACGGTACGCGAATCCACGCTGCTCACGTCGATCGCGGCGGCGGCGCGGTCGGCGCTGACCTGGACGCCGGCCAGGCTGGTGGTGGCGGGGCTGAAGGAGACGTCGGTGACGGCACCGACGGTGAGGCCGACGCCGTCGCGGCTGCCCAGCACGCTGCCGTCGGCGCCCTTGGCGATGATGGTGTAGGTGCCCAGCGGCAACTGGGCGATGCTGTAGCGGCCGCGCGCATCCACGGCGACCTCGCGGCTGAGGCCGCTGTCGCTGCGCACCAGGATGCGCTGGGTATCGGCGGGCGCCTGACCGGCGACGGCGCCGGTGGTGGACTGGGCCTGGGCCGGCGGGAGGGCGAGGGCGGCACTCAGGGCCAGGGCGAGCAGGGCGGGCCTGCGGAGGGAGCGATGGTTGTGCATGTG
>NZ_NSGT01000143.1:0-505 GCF_009192905.1 Xanthomonas sp. LMG 12459 | reverse complement strand
CTCCTCGGTGATCTCGACCCATTCACCAGGACCTGCTTCGGGGGCAGGCAATTCGGCCTGCGGCGGCGTGGTGGGCTCGGTGCTGGCGAAGCGCAAACCGGCCAGATCCTGACTCGGCGCAGGCGCAGGCGTGGCAGTGCCGATCAGCAAGGCATCCAGACCGGTGCCGGAAACCACGCTGACCGCTTCGCTCAGGCTGGGCGCGACCTGCGGCGCGATGCCCATGCCAGTGTTTGCCGCAGGCTGGGCGCGCAAGGCCGGTGCCGGCCAGTAACCCAGCGCGCTCAGACTGCGTTGGGTGACATCGAGAATGCGCTCGCGCTGCGGACGCTGTTCGCGCACGGCTTCGAGGAAATATTCGACCGAGGCCAGCGCATCGGCGAGCAGGTCCATTTGCTCCGCCGTGGGCACGCGTTGATCAGCCACCAGTTCATTGTGCACGAAGCGACCGATGGCCTCGACCAGCTCCGGCAACCGCGGCACATCGAGCATGCGCAGCGCACCC
>NZ_NSGT01000142.1:0-507 GCF_009192905.1 Xanthomonas sp. LMG 12459 | reverse complement strand
CGGCGCTGGCGGCGCTGGCGGTAGTGGCCAGCGGCCGCCAGGTGGCCTTGGCCGCGCCCACCGAATTGCTGGCCGAGCAGCATTACCGCAGCTTCGTGACGTGGTTGCAGCCCCTAGGCATCGAGGTGCTGTGGTTGGCTGGCAAAGTTCAAGGCCGCGCGCGCAACGCGGCGCTGAAGCGCCTGAGCGAGGGCGCAGCCGTGTGCGTGGGCACGCACGCACTGATGCAGGAAGGCGTGCAATTTCGCAATCTGGGCCTTGCGATTGTCGACGAACAGCACCGCTTTGGCGTGCATCAGCGCCTGAGTCTGGTCGAAAAGGGCGGCACGGCGGATGAAGTGCCGCATCAGCTGGTGCTCACCGCGACACCGATTCCACGCACCTTGGCGATGACGGCCTATGCGGACCTGGACATTTCGGTGCTCGATGAATTGCCGCCGGGGCGTATCCCGGTGCAAACCACCCTTGTCGCCGCCAGTCGCCGCGCCGAGGTGATCGAGCGTATCC
>NZ_NSGT01000141.1:0-621 GCF_009192905.1 Xanthomonas sp. LMG 12459 | reverse complement strand
AGCGGCAGGCGGCGCTGGCCGAGCTTGAGCGCCGCGTGGCCAAGGTCCGCGGCAGTGGCGAGGTCGCGCGCAGCGATTCGCCATTGGACGTACCTGCCGCCTATTGGCGTGCGTTCGACCAGGTCGATCCGGTCGCCGACGTCCACGCGCTCGGGCCGATGCCGGTGCTGTGGCTGCAGGGCGAGCGCGATTTCCAGGTCACCGCGCCGGACTGGCAGCGGTGGCAACAGGCGCTGGCCGACGATCCGCATGCCACCCTGCACCGCTACGCCGCGCTGAACCACCTGGGCATCTCCGGCAGCGGCGCCCCCGGACCGGCCGAGTACGCCACGCCCGGCCACGTCGACCCGGCCCTGATCGCCGATGTCGCGACCTGGGTGCGGGCCCTGCCCGCCAGCCATGGCGCCGCACCATGAGCCGGCTGCGCTCCACGTCGCCCTCCCCGGCACGGCGATATCCGGTGGCGCCGGCGCATCGGCTGGGCCTGGCCTTGTGGCTGTGGCTGCCACTGCTGCTTGTCGCCGCCGTGATCGGTGGCTTCGCGTTGCACGCCGCACGGCCTGGCGCGCTGTGGTGGCATTTCGGGCTGCTGGCGCTGATCGGCGTGGCCGGCACCGCCAC
>NZ_NSGT01000140.1:0-747 GCF_009192905.1 Xanthomonas sp. LMG 12459 | reverse complement strand
GCGTGTCCGAGGACGGCGCGACGATCCGCCGGCGTCGCGAGTGCGAGGCCTGCGGCGAGCGCTTCAGCACGCTGGAGACGATCGAACTCAAGCTGCCGACGGTGATCAAGAGCGACGGCGGGCGCGAGGCGTTCGATGCGCGCAAGCTGCGCACCAGCTTCGATCGCGCGCTGCAGAAGCGACCGGTGGCCGAGGAGCAGATCGAGGCGGCGGTGCGGGCGGTGGTGCACCAGTTGCGCATGTCCGGCGAGCGCGAACTGCCCTCGATCCGGGTCGGCGAGTACGTGATGGCCGAGCTGCGCAAGCTCGACCACGTCGGCTACGTGCGCTTCGCCTCGGTGTACCGCAGCTTCCAGGACGTGGCCGATTTCCGCGAGGAGATCGAGAAGCTCGAGCGTGAGTTGCCGGTGGGCAGCGAGCAATTGCCGCTGCTGGACCTGGTGCGCGCGGCCAAGCCGGGCGACAAGACCGGCAAGCGCTGAGCGCATGCGCATCGTCTGTCTGGCCGAGGCCGCGCAGCACATTCCCGCGCTCGCGCAGGAGCATCTGCAGGCGTTCGGCCCGCTGCTGCCGGAGTGGAACGTGGTGGAGGCCGAGGCCGACCTGCGCAGCCATCGCGACGACAAACGTATTCCCACCAGCTGGATCGCCCTGGACGGCGAGGACTGGCTGGGGTCGGTGAGCCTGCTGCAGAACGACGACGCGCGCATCCGCCAGTTCTCGCCGTGGCTGGCGACGTCTTCAGTC
>NZ_NSGT01000014.1:0-88578 GCF_009192905.1 Xanthomonas sp. LMG 12459 | reverse complement strand
TGGGGAATCGGGAATGGGGGAATCGGAACAGCCGGATCGCGGAGCTTGCGCTGAGACATGATGGCCGCTGAGGCCTCAATCCGTTGCCCTTGCGTTCCAAGATGCACTTATCGGATCCGGTGAGCTTTGCCTCTCTCGGTGACTCCAGATAAACGAGTCACGTCATCGCGCAGCTTGCGCTGTAGATACGGTCGCCATGCAGCAATGAGCATCGGCTTTGGCTTTGGCTTTTGCCTTTCCCATTCCCGATTCCCCTATCCCCGTTCCCAGCGCCTCAACCACTCTCAAGGGCATGCGCCACCGCGCGGAACACGCGCTGCATTTCCAGCGGCTTGCGCAGGACGTGCACGGCGATGTCGGCGGGGAAGTGGTCGCGCTCCAGGGTGGTGCCGGTGTCCTCAAGGACGATCGCCGGGCCCTGGTAGCCCAGGTCCTGCAGCGCCAGCAGCAGGCGTACCGCCGACAGCAGGATGATGTCGCTGTCGACGATCACCAGGTCCGGCAGGCCGTGTTCCTCGACGTCGCGCAGCGCGGCGGCGCCGTCGGACGCCAACTGCGGACGGTAGCCCTGGCTGGACAGCGCATTGCCGAGCAGCGACAACCGCGTGGCCTCGCCGTCGACGAGGAGCACGCGCTGGCCCTTGCCCATCGGCAGCGACGGCTCCGGCTCGAACGACGGCACCGGCGCGCGCAGCGGGATCAGCAATTCGAAGCAAGTGCCCTGGCCCGGCGTGCTGTCCACGCCGATCCGGCCGCCGTAGCTCTCGACGATGCGCTTGCACGAGATCAGGCCCAGGCCGGTACCGTCCGGCTTGGTGGTGAAGAAGGGACTGAACAGCCGCGCCTGGGTCTCCGCATCCATGCCCATGCCGCTGTCGCGGACCAGGATGCGCACCTGCTCGCTGCCGTCGGCGCCGATCGCCGGCGCCGCCGAGAAGCTCAGCTGGCCGCCATCGGGCATGGCCTGGATGGCGTTGAGGCCGAGGTTGAGCAGGCACTGCTGCAGTTCGGTGTAGTTGGCTTCGATCGACAGCGCCGGATCGGCCACGTCCGCCTGCAGCGTCACCCGCTCCGGCAGGCTGCTCTTGAGCAGCATCTGCACCGCCTGGAACAGCTCGGCGATGCGCACCGGCTCGCTGGGCGTGCGCGAGCCGCGCACGAACGACAGCATCGACTCGGCCATCTCGTGGCCGCGCCGGCCGCACTCGGCGATGACGTCGGCCAGGTGCCGCAGTTGCGGATCGTCGCTGCGCCCGACGATCAGTTCCGGCACGATCAGCAGCGGCTGCAGGATGTTGCGCAGGTCGTGGCTGAGCCCGGCGGCGAGCAGGGCCAGGCTCTCCAGCCGCTGCGCGCGCATGAGTTCGCGCTCCACCCGCTGCCGCTCGCGCTCGGTGCGGGCCTCGCGGATCGCCCGCGCCACCGCCGACGGCAGGCGGGTCGGGTTGTGCTTGATGATGTAGTCGTTGGCGCCGTCGCGCAGCGCCTCCACCGCGGTCTCCTCGCCGATGGTGCCGGAGACGAAGATGAAGGGCACGGCGTTGCCGTCCTCGCGCACCACCCGCAGCGCCTCGTGCCCGGAGAACCCGGGCATGCTCAGGTCCGACAGCACGATGTCCGGGGCGAACTCGCCCAGCGCCTCGCGCAGGGTCGGCTCGCTTTCCACGCGGCGGAAGGTCGCCTCCAGGCCGGCGTCCAGCAACTGGTCGGACAGCAGCTCGGCATCCTCCGGCGAATCCTCGACCATGAGGATCCGGATCGGGCCAAGCCTGGGGCCGGTGGTGGGCATGCGCGCTTACTCTTTGTCCGGCGCCTGGTTGATCAGCGCCCAGAAGGTGCCCAGGGTCTTCACCGCGGTGAAGAACTGGTCCACGTCCACCGGCTTGACCACATACGCGTTCACGCCCAGGTCCCAGCTGCGGGCCAGGTCGCTTTCCTCGCGCGAGGACGACAGGATCACCACCGGCAGGCGCTTGAGCGACTCCTCGCTGCGCACCAGCTTGAGCACTTCCAGGCCGTCCATGCGCGGCATCTTGATGTCCAGCAGCAGCACCGCCGGCAGGCCTTCCTCGCGGTCGGCATAGGCGCCGCGGCGCAGCAGGTAGTCCATCGCCTCCACGCCGTCCTCGACGTGCACGATGGGATTGGCCAGACGCGCGTCGCGCAACGCATCCACCGCCATTTCGGCATCGGCGGGGCTGTCTTCGGCAAGCAGGATGGTGCGGATGGCGGTCATGCGATGAACTCGGTAGTGGGCGCTTCGGGCGCCGGGGGCAAGACGAAATGGAAGGTGGCGCCCTGGTCGGGGGCGGACTCGGCCCAGATATGGCCGCCATGGCGGGTCAGCACGCGGCGCACGCTGGCAAGGCCGATACCGGTGCCGGAATATTCGCTGGCCTTGTGCAGGCGCTGGAACACGCCGAACAGCTTGGCCGCATAGGTCATGTCGAAGCCTGCGCCATTGTCGCGCACGCTGAAGTGATGGCTTCCGTCCGGCTGCACCTGGTAGCCGACCTCGATCTGCGCGACCTCGCGCTTGGCGCTGTACTTGACCGCATTGCCGAGCAGGTTCAGCCACAGCTGGCGCATCATGTTCTCGTCGGCGACCAGGATCGGCAACGGCGCGATGCTCCATTCGATGCGATGCCCGCTGTCGCCATGGTCGGACTGGTAGTTGGCGTCGAGCACCGAACGCGTCTCCGCCACCAGCGACTGCATGTCCACCGCCTGCAGGCGCAGCGCACTGCGGCCCAGGCGCGAGTACACCAGCAGGTCGTCGATCAGCGAGGCCATGCGCCGCGCCGAGGTGCCGATCACCTCCAGGTAGTGCCGGCTCTTCTCGTCGGCGCCATCGCCCAGGTGCCGCACCAGCTTGTCGGCGAAGCCGGCCACGTGGCGCAGCGGCGCGCGCAGATCGTGCGAGACCGAGTAGCTGAACGCCTCCAGTTCGCGATTGACTTCGGACACCTGCTCGACCTTGCCCTCCAGCTGCCGGTTCAGCTCCTGGATGCGCTGTTGCGCGGTTTTCTGCAGGGTGATGTCGCTGACCGTCATCAAGACCACTTCGTCCTCGCTGTCCGGCAGCGGCATGCGCCGCGCATTCAGCAGCATGGTCCTTGGTACGCCGTCCGCGCCAAGTTGTTCGTGCTCGAAATCCCACAATTCGCGTCCGCGCAGCAGCACGTCGGCCAAGCGCTGCACGATCACCGGATCCTGCCAGACGCCGTCGCCGACGTCGGCGAGCAGCTTCGGCGGATCCGCCAGGTCCATGCCGTACAGTTCGGCGAAGGCGGTGTTGTGCATCAGCATCCGCTGCCCGTTGTCGAGCAGCACGATCGGCTCGCGCACGGTCTGCAGCACCGCCGCGGCGCGGCCGTTGGCGCGCAGCATGTGGCGCTCGGCATCCAGGCGCCGGCCGATCTGCCGTTGCAACAGCCAGATCACCAGGCCCAGCAACAACAGCTGCACCACCAGCGAGGTCCAGCTCATCATCGAGGCGAGCATGCGGCGCTGCTCGGCGTCGGCGGTCCGCTCGCTCAGCAGTTCGTCCTCGCGCCGCTGCAGCTCGGCGATCAGGCCGCGCACTGGATTGTCGGCGGTCATGTCCTGGATCAGCGCGCGGATCCGCTCCGGATCGCGGGTCTGCGCGATCCGCTCGGCGATCAGGCCGCGTCGCTCCAGCGTGCTCTGCAGGCGGCCGACGCGGATCTGCTGGTCCGGGTTGTCGCGGGTCAGCTCGGCCAGGTGCGCCAGCGTCGGCTGCATCGACTTGCGCGCCTGCTGCAGGCGCGCGGTCAGGATCGGCGACTGCACGCCGTGCGACATCGCCATTGCCGCCGACTCCATGTCGCGCATGTCCGCTTCCATCGCGTTCAAGGTGGCGGTCACTTCCTGGCTGTGGCCGACCCAGTCCGCCGCACGCAGGGTGCTGGCATTCATCTGCCGCAGCAGCAGCGAGGGCAGGATGACGATCAGGACGACGGCCAGCGCCAGCAACGGCAGCCGCCAGCGGTCCCAAGCATCGTGTTTGGCGATGGTCTGCATAGCTGGTGCGTCAAAAGAAGGAACGGCTGCGGCCATCGCGGGCGCGCATTGTCGCCCATCTTCCCCGGCAGCAGATGAATTGTTCAGCGAAAGCGCGGCACCCCGATCGCGGTACCTGCAAGGACTCTATCCCAGGCCGCGCGCACGACGACACGGGCGGCCTGCGGCCACCCGCGGGAGCGCCATGCGCGCGCCGCGCTCAGGGCCGGCGCGCCGGGGGCGGAATGGAACCGGCGGTGGCGCCGATCAGGGTCCAGGCCGGCATGCCGGCGCGGACCAGCAGGAAATCGGCGTGGCTGCGCAGGCGCCGGCGCTCGGATTGGCTCAGGCCCTGATCCAGTTCCTGCATCAGCACGGAGAACGCCGGCCAGAACCCGGTGTCGTCGTGAAACGTGGTCAACAGCATGCTCAACTGCGCTTCCAGCCGGCGCACCGCCGGCAGCAGCAGTGACGGCTGCGCGCCATGGCCGGACAACGCGGCGCCCAGCGCCTCGGCAGCCGCGGCCGCGTGCCCCGCAGCCGGGTGGGGTTGGGTCTCCAACATCGCGCGTGATCCGTTGACGAACATGAAGGCATGATGTCTGAGCGGGTGTCAATGCGACGCGAAATGCGATTTCCGTCGCGAATTTGCCCCCCAAAAAAAAACGCACCCCGCAGGGTGCGTCGCAGACCGGCTGTCGCGGGTGGGGCGCCTCGTCGCATCCCCACCCGCGGCGGCGGATCGCAATGCTTACTTCTTGGCGGCGGCGCTGACCTTCAGGTCGGCCGCATCCACCTTCTTGACCCCGTCGATCTTCTTGGCGACCGCCACGGCCTTGTCCTTCTCGGCCTTGGTCGCGACCGCGCCGGACAGCTTGACCGTCCCGTTGACGGTGTCGACCTTGATCTCGGTGCCCGACACGTTCTTGGTGGCCAGCAGATCGGCCTTCACCTTGGTGGTGATCCAGGTGTCGGTGACCGGCTCCTTGGAGTCGTGGCGAGTCGTGTCATGGGCCATGGTGTCGTGCTGCATCGTGTCCTGCTGGCCCATGGTGCCGTGCTCCTTGGCGCTGGTGGCCTGGCCGGCTGCGAACGCCTGGCCCGCGCCGAACGCGAAACCGGCCACCAGGGTGGCGCCAAGCAGGGTGCGTGCATTGATCGTCTTCATTGTGTCTTCCTCCGCTGAATGTGCGCGCAGTCTCCGCCAGGCCGTCGTACAGGCGGCGTGACCGAAGAATCGCCGCAGCGTGAATGCGCAATCCGCCCACGCAGCCCAGGCGATACTGGCGTCCCGCCGCTGCTGCCTGCGCCCATGTCCGACTTCAATCTCGCCCTGCTCGGCTTCGGCTACGTCGGCCGCACCTTCCATGCGCCGCTGATCGCACACACGCCCGGCCTGCACCTGCACACCGTGGTCTCGCGCCAGGCCGAGGCCGTGAACGCGGTCTGGCCGCAGGCGCGCGTGGTCGCCGAGGCGGCGCAGGCCTTCGCCGATCCGCAGATCGATGCGGTGGTGATCGCCACGCCCAACCAGACCCACGCGCCGTTGGCGCTGGCCGCCCTGGCCCAGGGCAAGCACGTGCTGGTGGACAAGCCATTCACCCTGGACGTGGCCGAAGCGCAACAGGTACTCGACCAGGCGCAGCGCGCCGACCGCATCGTCAGCGTGTTCCAGAACCGACGCTGGGACGGCGACTTCCTCGGCGTGCGCGCCTTGCTGGAGGCCGGCACGCTTGGCGAGATCGCCGAGTTCCATTCGCACTTCGACCGCCACCGTCCGCAGGTCGGCGACCGCTGGCGCGAGCACGCACTCCCCGGCTCTGGGCTGTGGTTCGACCTGGGGCCGCATCTGCTCGATCAGGCCCTGCAACTGTTCGGGCAGCCGCAATCGCTGCAGGCCGATCTGGCGCTGCAGCGCCCCGGCGCGCAGACCGTGGATTACGTGCATGCGGTGCTGCACTATCCGCGGCTGCGAGTGGTGCTGCATGCCGGCTCGCTGGTCGCTGCCAACGGCCTGCGCTTCGCGCTCCACGGCAGCGGCGGCAGCTACGTCAAGCACGGCCTGGACACGCAGGAAGCGCAGTTGCGCGCGGGCGTCGCGCCGGGCGCACCCGGCTGGGGCGAGGATCCCCTGCCCGGCCAATTGCGCCTGGTCGGCGCCGACGGCACGCACGCCGTCCAGACCCTGCCCGCGCCGCGTGGCGATTACCGCGACTGCTATGCGGCCTTTCGCGAGGCGATCGCAGGTCGCGCGCCTGCGCCGGTGGATGCGGCGCAGGCGCTGGCGGTGATGCGGCTGCTGGAGGCAGGCGTGCGCAGCGCCGCCTCCGGCTGCAGCGTCACGCTGGACTGAGCGCCGGGCCTCAGGCCGGGCGCGTACCGCCCGGCGCGGGCGCGTCGCCGCCCTCGTGCTTGATCGCATGGCCGCCGAACTGGTTGCGCATCGCCGCCAGCAACTTGTCGGCGAACGAATCGTCGTCGCGCGAGCGCAGCCGCTCCAGCAGCGAGAGGGTGATCACCGGCGCCGGCACGTCCAGGTCGATCGCCTCGGCCACGGTCCAGCGGCCCTCGCCGGAGTCCTGGACGAACGGCGCGATGCCGGCCAGGGTCGGATTCTCGCCCAGCGCATCGGCGCACAGGTCCAGCAGCCACGAACGCACCACGCTGCCCTGGCGCCAGACCTCGGCCACCTGGTGCAGATCCAGTGCGAATTCCTGCTTGCGCCCCATCAGCGCGAAGCCCTCGGCATAGGCCTGCATCATCCCGTACTCGATGCCGTTGTGGACCATCTTGGTGAAGTGGCCGGCACCGCTGGGGCCGACGTGTCCCCAACCGGCATCGGCGGCCGGCGCCAGGGTCGCGAACACGTCGTGCAAGCGCTGCACCGCGGCGGTGTCGCCGCCGATCATCAGGCTGTAGCCCTCGCGCAGGCCCCACACGCCGCCGCTGGTGCCGCAGTCGACATAGGCGATGCCGTGGGCAGCGAGTTCGCCGGCGCGGCGCATCGAATCCTTGTAGTAGGAATTGCCGCCGTCGATCACCACGTCGCCCTTGCCGAGCAACGGCAGCAACGCCGCCAGGGTGTCGTCGACGACCTTGCCGGCCGGCACCATCAGCCACACCGCGCGCGGTGCCGGCAGCGCCGCGATCAGCGCGGCCATGCTGTCGACCGCGTCGACCCCGCGCTGCTGCGCCGCGCTGCGCGCGGCCTCGCCCAGGTCGAAACCGACCACGCGATGCCCGCCGCGCACCAGCCGCTCGGCCATGTTGGCGCCCATCCGGCCCAAGCCTACAAGTCCCAGTTCCATGCGTCGTTCCCGGTTCGAAAAAAGGAGGGTTAGGGTCTCACGAAGCGGCGATGCCGACGTGACGCGCAGCTAAGGCACCGATGCGGCGGCAGGTGCCGGCGGCGGCGTTTGCGCACAGTCGTGCAGTTGCAGGTCGCGCCAGCGCTGGTACAGCGTGGTGTGCAGGTTATGCAGGGTCAGCTCGATCGCGAACGGCGTGCGCGGATTGCGATCCAGCAGCCGCACCACGTGATACCCGATCGGCTTGACGCCCTTGGGATGCACGTAGACCGCGAAGCCCCGGTAGAACGGATCGTCGAGCAACGCGTCGAGTTGCGCGAGCACCGCCTGCTGCGCCGGATCCAGGCGTGCGCGCAGTGCCGGGTCGCGCTCATACAGCAGGCGCTCGAAGCGTTCGCGGCCCGGGCCGCGCAGCGCCCGCGCCAGCTCCCAGATGCGGCGGTTCTGAGCGTCGTAGTAGGCGAAGCCACCGTGCGCACGCAAGGCCGTGGCGGCCTCGGCGCTGACCGCGGCGACCACGAAGTTCTCGGCCTGGTTGTTGATGTCGTCGAGGTAGCGGCGCTCGAACACGTGCACGATGTAGCCAGGCGCACCGAGGAAGGCGGCGCGGCCGCGCTGCGCGGTCCTGGCCGCCTTGCCGTCGGCGAAGAACTCGCCGGCATGCGCGCCGAGCAGGATGCTGTCGGTGTCGTGCAGGGTCAGGAAGGTGCCGATCGACAGCTCGTCGGCGCTGAACGCACGATCGAACGCCGCGTCGCCATACAGTTCGCGCTGTGTGGCCAGTTGCGCGATCTGCCGGCCGACGCCGCATTCCGAACGCACATGGCCGCTGTAGAACGCCTCGATCGCCTGCGCATTGCTGCCTGACGGGCGATAGCCGCGGCCGAAGCTGCGGAAGCGTTCCCAGCCCTGCGCCTGCGCGCCGCGCAGGCCGAAGCCGATCCAGCCAAGTTGCAGCGCCGAGAAGCGATAGCCGGGATTGTCCTGCAGGCGTGCGACAGCGCGCGTGGTGGCCGCCCCCAGTTGCAGGAAGTAGCCGCACTGCGTGGCCGGCGTGTCCAGCAAGGCACGCAAGGCCTGCTGCCGTTGCGCGTCGTTCCAGGCCGCGGGCAAGGCCGCCTGCAGATCGCCGTGCGCCTGCGCCTCGGCCAGCGAACCGCGTTCGCAGGGTGCGCCGGCGGCGATCTGCGGCTGCGCCGCGCTGGTCGTGCCGATGCGCCAACCGAGCCGCTCCAGCAGTGCGGCCAGGCAAGCCGCGCTGGCCTGGTCGGCCGGCGCCGGTGCGGCCGTGGCCGCGGCACTGGCCAGCAGCGCGGCCAGCAGCAGACCGACGCCGCGGCGAAGCCGCGGCGGGCAAGCGAACCTCGATGGTCGGATCATGGAGCGGACATCGCGAACAGGAGCTTCCGTTGGCCACGTGGCGGCGGCGCCCGCGCAGCGTGCCGCCTCGCCCGTGCAGGCGTCGCGAAACACAGCGCCGCGGCACCGACACCCCCGGCGTTCACTCTTCCGCCATGCCCGGCGCACCTACACTGCGGCTCCCTTGGCGCAAGCGATCCCCTGCATGCACGTGCTCGTTACCGGAGGCACCGGATTCATCGGCCGCGCGCTGTGCCCGGCCCTGCTCGACGCCGGGCACCGGGTCAGCGTGCTGACCCGCGACCCCGCACGCGCGGCGCGCCTGTTGCCGGCGGTGCAGGTGCTGGACGATCTGCAGCGCGCCGCACCGGCCGATGCGGTGATCAATCTCGCCGGCGAACCGCTGACCGAAGGCCGCTGGAGCGCCACCCGCAAGCGCCGCTTCCGCACCTCGCGCATCGGCACCACCCGCGACCTGCTCGACTGGATGAGCGGACTCGACGCCGCGCAGCGCCCGGGCTGCCTGATCTCCGGCTCGGCGATCGGCTACTACGGCGACCGCGGCGACGAGGTCCTGGACGAAACCAGCACGCCGGGCGACGACTTTGCCGCCCAGCTCTGCCGCGACTGGGAAGCCGAAGCGCTGCGCGCGCAGGACCTGGGCGTGCGCACCAGTCTGGTCCGCACCGGCGTGGTGCTGGGCCGCGACGGCGGCGCGCTGGCGCGGATGCTGCTGCCGTTCCGCTTCGGCATGGGCGGGCGCATGGGCGATGGCCGCCAGTGGATGAGCTGGATCCACCGCGACGATCAGGTCGGACTGCTGCTGTGGCTGCTGCAGGAAGGCGGCGAGGGCGCCTACGACGCCACCGCACCGGCGCCGGCGACCAATGCCACGTTCGCGCAGCAACTCGCCGCCACCCTGCATCGTCCGGCGCTGCTGCCGATGCCGGCGGCGGCGCTGCGCCTGGGCTTCGGCGAGATGGCCGAGCTGTTGCTGGGCAGCCAGCGCGTGCTGCCGACACGTGCGCAACGCGAGGGTTATGTGTTCCGGTATCCGGAACTGGACGCGGCGCTGCGCGATCTGCTCGCCGATTGAGCCGCCGCGGCGCCGAATCGCGCAACGTCGCAACCGGCACCGCAAAAAAACGCCCCGGCGGAGGCCTCCGCCGGGGCGTGCTGCGTCAGGCTGTCAGGTCGGCGTCAGGCACCGACCAACACGATGCAGTCGCGCGACTCAATAACGCTTGCAGACGGTCTCGACCACGCGATTGCCATTGGCCTGCTGACGCTGGCCCTGGATGTAGCGGCCGGTGGCGCCGCCGGCGACCGCGCCACCAACGGTGGCCAGCTTGCGGCCATCGCCCTTGCCGATCTGGTTGCCCAGCAGGCCGCCGATCGCCGCACCCGCCAGGGTGCCGCCGATGCGGTCGGGATCGGTGCTGTTCTTGCGCACCGCGACCTTCTTGCAGTGCACGCGGGTGCCGTCGCTGAAGCGGCGGCCGGCGTCCTCGGGACCGTAGTGACGCTGCGCTTCGGCCAGCGGCGCGGCGGCCGTGGCGATGGCGAGGACGGAAAGACACAAGGCGGATTTGAGAGTGTTCATGCTGATTGCTCCTGGGTGGCGGAGTCGATGCACAAGCACCGCGCTCTCGACGGGCGCCACCTTCTCACCGGATTCGCGAATGGTTCGTGAAGCGAAATCGGCCGCATTCAGCTTGTGTAGCAACGCCTGAATCAGTCGGCGCCGCCGGGCTCGCCGCTCGGAGGCGCGGTCGCGACGGGCGGCTGCGCCGCAGTGGCCGCCGCGGGTGCCGGCGGCGGCGTGGGCGCTGCGGCGGGCGGCGGAGTCGGCACCGTCGACGCTGCAGGTACAGGTGCGGGCGCTGCCGGCGCCGGCGCCGTCACCGCCGCGGACGGATGCGCAGACGGCTCCGGCGCCGGCTTGCTCTTGGGCAGGTACTCGCTCATCAACTGGAAGAAGCGCTTGTAGAAGTCGCCGTCCTGCACCGTGCTGCTGGCGACCCGCACCATCGAATCGTCGCTGCTGCCGATCGGCAGCGACACCGAGCCGAGCACGCCGACGCCGACGCTGGCCGAGGTGGGGCTCTTCTTCAGCGCATAGCGGTCCTGCAAGGCACTGACGAACACCCAGGATTCGTCCTGCCCATGCGCGACGCAGGACACGCGCAGTTCCAGCTGCTCATGCAACTCGTCGCTGGGCTGGAAGTTCTTGGTGCCTTCCACCGCATCGGCGGTGGCCTTGGAGACCACGTAGCCCTGGCTCAGCAGCGCGCGCCGCGCCGATTCGCAGGCCTGCGCCGGCTGCACCGGGTAGTTGCGCGAATAGGTGTTGTCGGAATTGAAGGTCTCTTTCACCAGGCCGTCCTGCTTGCGCGCGAAACAGCCGCTCAGGCCGATCGCGATCAGCGCGAGCGCGGGAATGGCGAGAACCTTGGAGGGAGCGGACATAGGCCGTTGACCGGAGAGAGGGAACCGCGGCAAAGGATAGCCGCAAGCGCGTCGGCGCGGCCTTGACGCCACCGCGGCCGCTCATCCCGCGGTTAGCGAGATGGGCAGGCTGGCCGCCACCGCGTCAGGCGGCGGCGGGTTCCAGCGCCAGGTCCACGCGCAGCAGGCCGCCGTGGCGATCGCGACGTTCGGCGCGCAGGTAATGATGGGCGTCGAGCAGTGCCAGGGTCGGCGGCACCGCCAGCGGCTCGCCCCACAGGCTCAGCAGGAAGCCACGCGCGCGCAGCCAGTCGAGCAGCCGCAGCAGCCCGTCCAGGTCGCGCGGCAGCAGCAGATCGACGTCGCCGGGCAGGCGCGGCGCCGCCGCCGGATCCGCCAGCCAGCGCGGATAGCTGCCGTACAGCGCAAAGACGAAACCGTCGGCGTGCAGCGCCTCCAGCAACTGCGCCGTACCCGCCAGGTCGATGCGCTGGCGCCGGTGCTGGAAGATCAGCGCGTACTCGTGGCTGCGGTCGCTGCGGGTGTCGCCGGGCGCCAGCGGCTGCGCGGTCTCGCGTGGGTAGCACAGCACGCGCTCGGGACAGGGCGCGAACAGGCTGCCGAGGATCCGCGCCAGGTCCCAGGCCTGCGGCACCGTGGTCGCGCCAAGCTGGACGTTCTCCACCATCGCGATGCAGAAGCCGTCCTCGCGCAGGTGGCGGCGGACTCCATGGAACACCGCGCGCAGGCCGTGCAGGTAGGCGGCGTAGTCGGCACTGGCGTAGAGCTGGTCGGGCCCCGCCGCGGCCGGCCAGGCGCAGCCGAAGTACGGGACGTTGGTCAGGCACAGGTCCACCGGCGCGGACGGCGCGCAGTACGGCAAGCCGCCGTCCAGCACCTCGGCGTGCAGGCCGAGCCGCTGCAGCCGTTCGCGCGCCAGCCGCGCACGCGCCGCGTCGATCTCCAGGCCGACGCCGTGGCGCCCTTCCAGTTCGGCCGCGAGCAAGGTGCTGCCGAAGCCGCAGAACGGATCCAGCACGCGCTCACCCGGCGCGCTGAAGTGGAGGACGAACGGACGCATCTGCCCGACCCAGCCGCAGTCGCGCGCACCCAGCGGATCGCGCTGGCGCAGGTCCTCCGGCAGGCGATGCTCGGGCGGATCCGGCAACGGCGTCCACCAGCTGCGGCTATCCATGCGGCGCCCGCCACAGCAGATCGCGGTCCGGCTGCCAGCCGGCGCACAGCCGGCCGTCGGCGAAGAACACCAGCTTGTAGATGTCGCCGCTGTCGTGGCGCGCGTGCATCGCCCCGTAGTCGGATGTCTCGAACACCACCTCCATGCCGTCAGCGGTGGCCAGGCGCAGGTTCCAGAAGTAGTAGCCCTCGGTGATCTGCAGCGGCTGCAATTCGCGCCACCACGGCGCGGCCATGCAGGCGCCGAGCACCTGCTCCACCGCGACCCGCGCCTGAGTGAGATAGCGTGCGGTGCCGCCATCGCGGTAGCCGTCGCCGAGCCGGGAGAATTCGCGGAAGATCACCGTACGTGCCCCGCAGGCGCGCGCCCAGTCCAGGTAGGCCGCGACGCCGTCGGCATCGGCGATGCCACCGTGCTGCAGGATGCACACCAGGCGCAACGGCAGCGCTTCGGCGATGCATTGCGCAGTGGCGACGAACACGTCCGCATCGGCAATCGCTTCGCCGTCGCGGAAACGCATGATCGCATCGTTCTGCGCCTGCTGCGGATGGTGCCGCGACAGCTCGATCCACGACAGACCGAAGCGCTGCAACGTCTGCAGCAAGACCTCGCCGTGGCCGCGGGCGAAACCAGCGCCGTTGCTGTACAGCACCCGCTGTTCGACCAGCAGTCCCTCGCGCTCGGCCGCGCCCAGGGTCTGCAGCAGTTCCACGAACCAGTCTTCGTCGTCGGTCATCTCCAGCCCCGACAGCGAATACGACAGCGGCAGCCCGCGCAGCTGCGCCAGCGCCTGGCGCAGCTGCGCGAAGTAGTCCGGCGGCGGCCGCAGGCTCGCCGCGGCGGTGCCGCCGGCCTGCGGCCGCAGGGTTTCCGAGCAGAAACGGCAGCGCGCCGAACACGGCCGCACCGATGCGTAGGGAGTGAAGGTCACCGGCTGCGCGACGCGGTAGTCGCGTGCGCCGATGCGCTGCTGGCGCCAGCGCGAGGCATCCGCCACGGCCGGCACCCGCCATTCCAGATGCGGGGTGCTGGCGCGCAGCGCGGCGAACAGCGGCGAGCCGCCGCTCAACGGCGGCGCGCTCGGCAGGGAGGCATGCATGGGCGCCTCCTACAGGCGCGCGGCGTTCGCGCGCTCGCGTACCTCGGCGAAGGTCCAGTCGTGCAGCAGGCGGCCGTTCTCCCACACGGTGACCATCGCATCGTCGTAGCCCGCCGGGCCGGCGACCGCCTCGGCAGAGACGGCATCGGCCGCCACCGGCTCGGTGCGGTAGCTGCCGTACTCGCGGTGCCGCAGCAGACGCATGCGGCCGCGCTTGCTGAGCTTGCCCTTGTCGGTGACCGGATCCTTGTACACGTCGATCCAGCGGCCGTCGACGCGCGCGGCCGAGCACTTCAACGCGAACTTCTGGGTGTCCCGGTCGAGCCGTTGCAGCAAGGCGCCGCCCATGCCGAAGGCCAGATTGTCGGTGGCGTAGCCGGCGCTGGTGATGCGCTCCAGGATCGCGCGGATGCTGGTCGGGTTGACCCCGTCGCCCTGGATCACCCGCACGTGGTTGAGCACCTTGTAGCCCTTGCCGTTGACGCTGTGGCCGAAGGCCTCGTCGAGCAGTTCCAGGCACTGGTGCACCACCGCCACCGGATCGCCGGAGTCCGGGCGGATCACCACGGTGGCGCCGGAGGCGATCACCTCCTCGCGCAGCGTGGTGCCCCAATGCTCGCGGATCGCGTGGAAGATGTCGTAGCTGTCCGACACCACCGCGACCACGCTGCCGGGCTTGCCGAACTGCTTGAGCATGTTGCGGTAGGCCTCGACCTCGCGCTCGCGGCCCCAACTGGTGATGGTGCTGTGCTCGGCGGCTGGGATCGAATAGCCAGCCATCGGCTCGTGGTAGTGCGCGCGCGCCAGCGACAGCCCGGACACGGTGTCGGTGCCGAGGAAGTTGACCAGGTGCGACGCACCGCCGATCGCCGCCGATTCCAGGCTGGACACGCCGCGCGCGCCGAAGTCGTGCAGCTTGAACGGCAACTGCCCGTCCGGATCGTCGCTGGTGCGCTCCAGGAACTGGCGCAGGGTCTGCTTGGCGTGCCAGCTCACCGTGGCCACGGTCACCGGGTACCAGATGCGCAGCAGCAGCGTCTCCAGGTACGACGGCACCCAGTAGGCCTGCGCGTCGGTGGACTCGATGGTCATCAGCGCGTTGTGGGTCGGCACCACGCTGCCCTCGGGCACGGCGCGGATGCGGATCGGCAACTGGCCGCCGAGGCGGTCGACGATGTCGCGCCAGCCCGCTTCGTTGAACGGCTCGCCGTGCGCGGCGAACAGGTCGCGCGCCTCGTCGATGTCGGCATGGGTGACGGGGCGGCCCAGCGCCTCCTTGAGGATCGACTGCAGACCGAAGAACACGGTGCGGTCGTAGACGCCGCCGCGCGATTCCACGTAGAAGAACGTGGCGTCGGTGCCGGGCGGGTACTGCAGCCAGTGGCTGGCCTTGTAGCTGTCGGTGTTGAGCAGCAGGTTGTTCAGGCATTGCATGACGGAAGCTCCTTCGCGTCTGGGAAAGCCGGCGGTCTGTCCGCCGGCCGGGAAGGCCGCGTCAGCCGCGGCCCAGGAAGAATTCGAGCAGGTGCAGATGGTCTTCGAACAGTTTCGGACCCATGCCCAGCACTTCGCTGACCGGCACCCAGCGCGCCTTGTCGGCGTCGTCGCCGCCGCGCACCTCGGGCAGTTCGCCGAACACGAACTCGAAGTGGAAGGCGTGGGTGATGGTGCGCCCGCGCAGGCTGCGCTCGGGGTGGTCGAACACGTGGCGGTTCTTCAGCGAGCCCTTGAGCACCGGCACCGGGATCTTCAGCCGGGTCTCCTCGCGCAGTTCGCGCAGGCAGGCGTCGAGGATGCTCTCGTGCTGGCCGACGAAGCCGCCCGGCAGCGCCCACAGGCCCTTGCCGGGGGCCGCGCGGCGGCGCACCAGCAGCACGTGCCCGGAATGCACCACCACCGCATCGGCGGTGACGAAGGTCGGCGGATACGGCGCCTCTTTCCAGGCGGCGCGGTATTGCTCGATGAACTGGTACTCGGCGAGCAGTTCGGCGTACGACGGCGAGTTCTTGCGGAACGCCTCGAGCATGTCGAACACCGGCGTCGGCACGTTGCCGCGCAGCATCAGCAGCGCGCCGTGGAAATCGATGCTGCCGGCCTCGAACAGGTAGCGGCGCAGCTCGGTCGCCGACAGCGTCTCGGTGTGCTGCACATCGACCAGCGGCCACTGCGGAAATTCGCGCAGGTAATAGCTGCTGGCGTCCTTGTCCATGCCGATCAGGCCGATCCGCGCCTCGGCGCTGCCGCCGTCGCTGCGCACCGCCTCGGCCACCGTCGCCTGCACTGCGGCGATCCACTGGCTTTCGTTGTACAGGTGGTCGCGCAGCGGCCGCAGGATCAGCCGCTCGCCGGCGCCTTCCAGCGCGGCCTGGATCATCACGCTGCGCTCGGCAACGGTCCAGGGATTGCGAATGGTGCGGGGAGTCTCGGCCGAGCCGATCAGGAAGATGAGTTTCTGACCACGCGCCAGGGCGTGGCGGGCAACGGCGGCGTGGCCGTTGTGGAAGGGCTCGAAGCGCCCGATGAACACGAGATAGTCGAACTCCATGAGCATCCCTCACGGTTGGTGGATCGCCGCGGGTCTGTCCCTTGGCGTGAGCGGAATGCTACGCCGATGCCGCATCGCGTCAAGTGACGCACCGCGCAGATTCATCGGCCATCCAGACAGCGCTTGCGGACGTCCCGACAGCACCGCTGCAGTGCAGCGCGCGTCGCCGTGGCGATCGCGCTAGCCTCGTGCGCGCCGCGGCCGCGGGGGACGGCCCGGCACGTCGCGGCGCCCACTCCTCGGGGCCGCACGACGCCCCCTTCCCTCCTCCCATCACCGCGAGAATCGCATGAACCGATCGAGCAAGCGCGTGTCCGCCTGGCTGCTGGTGTTGTTGCTCGCCTGTCTGTGTGCGCCGGCCATGGCGCAGACCTTCGCCAAGGGCGCCGATGTCAGTTGGATCGACCAGCAGGAGAGCAGCGGTCGCGTATTCCGCAACGCCTCCGGCGCCACCACCGATTTCTTCTCGCTGCTCAAGGGCACCGGGGTCAACGCGATCCGGCTGCGCGTGTGGGTCAATCCGCAGGGTGGCTGGAACGACGGTGCCGACACGTTGAACATGGCCAAGCGCGCGAAGGCGCAGGGCATGCGCATCATGATCGACTTCCACTACAGCGACAGCTGGGCCGATCCCGGCAAGCAGACCAAGCCGGCGGCCTGGAACAACCACGACTTCGCCACCCTGGTGAAGGACGTGTATTCGCACACCAGCGGCATCCTGTCCTATCTCAAGTCCAACGGCATCGACGTGAGCTGGGTGCAGGTGGGCAACGAGATCAACAGCGGCATGCTGTGGCCGGACGGCAAGACGCCCAACTTCGGCAACCTCGCGCAACTGATCAACAGCGGCTACAACGCCAGCAAGTCGGTCTACCCCAATGCCAAGGTGATCGTGCACCTGGCCAACGGCCACGACAACGCGACCTTCCGCTGGTTCTTCGACAGCCTCAAGTCGGCCGGCGGCAAGTGGGACGTGGTCGGCATGTCGCACTACCCGTCCCCCAATGCCTGGCAGAGCGCCAACACGCAGATCGCCAGCAACATGCAGGACATGGTGGCGCGCTACGGGTCGGACGTGATCGTCAGCGAGGTCGGCATGGACTGGCAGCAGGCCGCGACCACCCGTGCGATGCTCGCCGATCTGCTCAACAGGACCCGCGCACTCGGCAGCCGCGGCCTGGGCGTGTTCTATTGGGAACCCGACGCGTATCCGGGCTGGCAGGGCTACACGATGGGTGCGGTCGACAACAACGGGAAACTGACCCAGGCGCTGTCGGCGTTCAACTGATCGCCGCTCGGCAGGCGCGCCACGCGGTGGTCACCGACACCACCGCCGTGCCACCATCGCGTGCTCCGCTCCTGTCGAGATCTGCCATGTCGCTGTCGCTGTCGTCCGCGCGCAAGCTCGCGCTTCCTCTGCTGCTGGTGCTGAGCGCGTGCATCGCGCCAGCGCAGGCGCGCACGCCCGCAACGCCCGCCGCGCCGGCCCCGCTCAAGGTGATGAGCTTCAACGTCCGCGTGCCGGTCGATACCGACGGCGACAAGCGCTGGGACGTGCGCCGCAGCGCGATGGCCGCGCTGATCCGCGCGCAGCATCCGGATGTGTTCGGCACACAGGAACTGGTCCAGCGCCAGGCCGACTACCTGGCCGCGCAACTGCCGGAGTACCGCTGGTTCGGCCCCAGCCGCGACGGCAAGGACGACGGCGAACGCATGGGTGTGTTCTACGACAGCCACGCGCTGAAGCTGGTGGACTCGGGACACTTCTGGCTGTCGGACACGCCGGAGGTGATGGGCAGCATCAGCTGGGGCCATCCGCTGCCGCGCATGGTCAACTGGGGTCTGTTCGAGCGCATCGGCGATGGCCGACGCTTCTACCTGTTCGACACCCATCTGCCTTATCGCGACGAGGACGAAGCGGCGCGCGCCAAGGGCGCGGCGCTGATCGTGTCGCGGCTGAAGGCGCTGCCGGCGGACGTGCCGGTGGTGCTGACCGGCGACTTCAACACGGTGCCGGACTCGCCGACCTACCGCACCCTCACCGCCAGCCTGGCCGATGCGCGCACGCAGGTGGCGCAGCCGCGGGGCCCGGAAGCGACCTTCCACGATTTCACCGGCCATCCCGACCGGCGCATCGACTGGATCCTCTCGCGCGGGCTCAAAGCAACCGACTACGCCACGCTCGACGCGCGGCCGCAGGGCCACTGGCCGTCCGACCATTTCCCGGTGATCGCCACGTTCGCCTGGCCGCAGTGAGACGCGTGGGCCTGCGGCATGGACCGCAGGCCCGCGAACGGGAGCGGCTCCTATCTGCTCGGTATCAGCCGCGACGCGCATGACGCCAAAGGCCTTGGCGTGGCTGGCTGGCCAAGGCCACATCGAGCGCTGCAAGACAGGCAACACCTCCGGCAGGGCCAACGCAGAAGCGCATGATCCGCTCAGTTCTTCCGTCGCAATCTCGCACCGGAAAGCATCCGGCTCCGGTAGCAGTCGGGACTGAAGCCCCTCCCACAGGAAGCAACTGCGCTGACAGAGGGCCGTGCGTCCGCAGGAACAACTTCAGCCGCGGCACGCGTCACCGGGGAACAGCCGTCGCAAGCGATCCCGAACAGCGTAACAAGGCCCGCGCCCGCCAGTTAACGCTGCCTCGCTGCACCATTGCGCAAGCGCATCGTCAGAGGCGTCAGTCGTGCGCCAGCCAACGGATCCTCAGGCCGCCGGCGCCGCATGCGCGCACAGCCAATCCAGGACCTGCTGCACTGGCGGCGACGGCACCGGTGTCGGTCGCCAGACGATCGACAACTGGCGCAGCGCCCACGGCTCCTGCAGCGGCACCGCGACCAACTGCGCGCGCACGCTGACCCGCTCCAGCGCCGCCTGCGGCAGGATCGCCACGCCGGCGCCGCGCGCCAGCATGCGACACAGCGGTTCGATGCCGTGCACCTGCGCGCGGATGCGCAGCTGGCCACCGGCACGCGTGGCATGGGTCCGCAGATGCTGCTGCAGTGCGCTGTCCTCGGCCAGGCCGAGCAACTGCGCCTGCCGTACCTCCGAGAACCGCAACTGCGGCGCCTGCGCCAGCGGATGCGTGGCCGCGGCCACCAGCACCAGCCGATCCTGCCGAAACGGGCGCGCTTGCAGGTCCTGCAGATCGGCGTGATCGGCGATCACCGCTAGGTCGGCGCGTTGCTCGCGCAGCGCATCGGCCGCGGCGACGCTGCCCTGTTCGCGCAGCGCCAGATCGATGCGCGGGTGCGCCACCAGGAACTCGGCCAGCAGTTCCGGCAACCATTCCGACAGCGCCGCGGTATTGGCCAGCAGGCGCACGCTGGTCGGGTGGCCGCCGGCGTACTCGCCCAGTTCGCTGCGCATCGCCTCGGCCTGCCGCAGCAACTCCCGCGCGTGGCGCAACAGCGCGGTGCCGGCCGCGGTGAGGCCGACGCCGCGCGGGCCGCGCGCGAACAGCGCGACGCCAAGCTGCGTCTCCAGCGCGCGGATGCGTGCACTGGCGGCGGCCAGCGACAATGCTGCGCGGTCGGCGCCGGCGGTGATGCTGCCGGCTTTGGCCACCGCCAGGAACAGCCGCAGATCGGTGAAATCCAGGTGCATCGATGCTCCCGCCTTCGTCGTTGCCGAAGTCTGCCTGAAGCATTCGCGCATTGTCCGGCTGCCGCGGCGCGCCGATGCTGGATGCCATGGACACCCTCGCACCGCATCTGCTGCCGATCGCCCTGGTCTTCCTGCTCGCCGGCGGCGTCAAGGGCATGGCCGGCATGGGCCTGCCGACGGTGGCGATGGGCCTGCTGGGACTCTGGCTGACGCCGGCCGAGGCCGCGGCGCTGCTGGCGCTGCCGTCGCTGCTGACCAACCTGCAACAAGCCTGGGGCGCGGACACCGGCGCGCTGCTGCGGCGACTGTGGCCGCTGCTGGCGTGCATCGTCGCCGGCACCTGGGGCAGCGCAGGCGTCCTCGCCGACGCGGACCCGCGGCTGGCGCGCGCCGGCCTGGGCGCGTTGCTGGCGCTGTATGCCCTGCTTGGGCTGAGTCAGTGGCAGGCACGCCTGTCGTCATCGCAGGCGCGCTGGGCGGCGGCGCCCGTGGGCCTGGCGACCGGGCTGCTGACTGGCGCCACCGGTGTGTTCGTGTTGCCGGTGCTGCCCTATCTGGTGGCGCTGGATCTGCCGCGGGAGGCGCTGATGCGCGCGCTCGGCAGTTGCTTCGCCGCGGCCACGCTTGCGCTGGCCGCAGCCCTCGTCGCGCACGGGGCCTTCCCCACCCAGGCGTTGGGTCCGTCGTTGCTGGCGCTGCTGCCCACTGCCGTAGGCATGTGGCTGGGCACGCGGCTGCGCCAACGCATCTCCGCCAGCGCGTTCCGCCGCGTGTTCTTCCTGACCTTGTTGGCACTGGGCCTGCACCAGGTGTGGCAGGTGCTGGGCTAGGGCGTTTCGTCGCGACGACGCGGGATGTGGGAGCAACCTGATCGCGAAATTACCCTCCTACCGGACAAGCAGAATCCGCTTGCGCGTGGCGGAACGGATTGCGAGAGATGGCCTGACGCCGCTCCCACAAAAAAACGCGCCACCGCTGAGCGATGGCGCGTTCGGTTTTTCGACGGTAGAGCGCGGGCTCAGTCGGCCCAGCGCCCCGGGCCGGTGGACTGCGGCAGCACCTGCACCGACAGCGGGCGGTCCTTCTCCAGCAGGTTGACCGCATCGCTCAGGATCGAGGCCGATTCGCGCAGCAGCGGATCCGGACGCTTGTCGACCAGCTTCTCGCGCGCGGCGTCCTTGACGATGTCGCGCTCGTTGCCGGTCAGGCCATCGTCGCTGCTGTCGTCGGCCAGCGGATCCAGCGGCAGGCCGAGCTGCTTGCGGATCTCCTGGCGCTGCTTGCGCTGCGCGTCCTGCTTCTCACGCTCGGCGCGGCGCTCGGCCTCGTTGAGCACCACGTACTTCTTCGCCGCCTCGGTGCGGAACTGGCGCACGTCCTCTTCCCACCACTGGAATTCCTTGTCGTTGGCGATGCGCGTGGTGTGCAGCGCCTCCAGCTTGGGCAGCAGCGGCGCGAAATTGCCGTACTGGGTGTGCGGCACCGCGGCGATGCGGCTCCACGGCAGCGCGTTGTCGTAGGTGCTTTCGCCGAACTCGGTGGCATCGACGCTGGCCGGGAAGGCGATGTCCGGCACCACGCCCTTGTGCTGGGTGCTGCTGCCGCTGACGCGGAAGAACTGGGCGATGGTCAGCTTGACCTGGCCGAAGCGGTCGGTCTCGTTGGCCGGCCAGCGGTCCAGGTCGACGATGTTCTGCACCGTACCCTTGCCGAAGCTGGTCTCGCCGATGATCAGGCCGCGGCCGTAATCCTGGATGGCGCCGGCGAAGATCTCCGACGCCGAGGCCGAGCCGCGGTTGATCAGCACCGCCAGCGGGCCGTCCCAGGCCACGGCCGGGTTCTGGTCGCTGTTGACGGTGACGCGGCCGCCGGATTCGCGCACCTGCACCACCGGGCCCTGCTCGATGAACAGGCCGGTCAGCTCGATCGCCTCGTCCAGCGAACCGCCGCCGTTGTTGCGCAGGTCCAGCACCACGCCGTCGACCTTGTCGGTCTTGAAGCCGGCCAGCAGCTTGGCCACGTCGCGGGTCGCCGAGGCATAGTCCTTGGCGTTGCGGCGGCGGCCTTCGAAGTCCTGGTAGAACGCGGGCAGCTTGATCACGCCGATGCGACGGGCCGGCTCGCCGTCCTTGGCCGGCAGCTCGATGGTCTCGCCCTTGGCGGCCTGTTCGGCCAGGCGCACCTTCTGCCGGGTCAGCAGCACCTGGCGGTGCTTGCCGTCCACACCGGCTTCGGCCGGAATGTACTCCAGGCGCACCTGGGTGTCCTTGTCGCCGCGGATCTTGGCGACGACGTCGTCGATGCGCCAGCCGATCACGTCCTCGACCGGGCCGCTCTTGCCCTGGCCGACGCCGACGATGCGGTCGCCCGGCTTGAGCGTGCCGTCCAGCGCGGCCGGACCGCCCGGGATCACCTCGCGGATCACCACCAGGTCGTCCTGCTTCTGAAGCTGCGCGCCGATGCCTTCAAGCGACAGCGACATCTGCTGGTTGAAGTTCTCGGCGGTGCGCGGGGTGAAGTAGTCGGTGTGCGGATCGACCGTATTGGTGTAGGCGTTCATGAAGAACTGGAACACGTCCTCGCTCTTCAGTTCCTTCACCGAGTCGTCGAGGTTGGCGTAGCGCTTGTCCAGGGTCTTGCGGATGTCCTCCGGCTTCTTGCCGGCGAGCTTCAGCCGCAGCCAGTCGTTCATCACCGACTTGCGCCACAGCGCATCCAGTTCCTGGTCGTCCTTGGCCCACGGCGCATTCTTGCGGTCGTACTCGAACTTCTCGTCGCCGTCGAAGTTGAAGTCCTGCTTGAGCAGCTTGCGCGCGTAGGCGATGCGCTCGTCCACCCGCTGCCGGTACACGGCGAAGATCTGGAATGCCGGTTCCAGCTGGCCGGAGGCGATGTTGGCGCCGAGGTTGTTCTGGAAGCTGGCGAACTTGTCGACGTCGGCCTGGGTGAAGAACTGCTTGCTGCCGTCCAGGGTCTCCAGATACTTCTTGAAGACCTCCTTGGAGGTCGCCTCGTCGAGGGCGCGCGGCCGGTAGGCGTAGCGGCTGTCGGAGAGCAGGCCGTACACCAGCTTGGCGGTGGTGGCCTGGTCGGCGGTGGCAGCGGCCGGCAGGGCGGGCGCATCGGTACGGGCGAACAGCGCCAGCGGTGCGGTCAGCGCAAACGCCAGCAGGAAGGCGGAAGCTTTGAATTTCATCTGGGGACTCTCGGCACCAGGCCGTCAGGGGGGCAGCACATCGCGTGAGACAACACGACAGTGACGCAAGTTGCAGGCCGTGTCACCTGTTCATGAAGCAGACTAGCTGCCGGCTTGCGCAGAAATGTGAACGCTGCTGGTGCGAGCCGCGCGGACGGTCGCTTTGCGGCGACGAACGTGCGTCGTCGCGGCCATGCGCAATGCGCGCGCAGGCGGATCAGGCGGCGACGCCGGCGCCAGCCGCCTGGCGATCGGCGTGATAGGACGAACGCACCATCGGCCCGGAGGCCACGTGGCTGAAGCCCAGCGCGTTGCCGTACTCTTCCAGCGCCTTGTATTCGTCCGGCGTCCAGTAGCGCATCACCGGGTGGTGATGGGCGGTCGGCTGCAGGTACTGGCCGATGGTGACCATGTCCACGTCGTGCGCACGCAGGTCGCGCAGGGTCGCCTGCACCTGCTCCAGGGTCTCGCCCAGGCCGAGCATGATGCCGGACTTGGTGGCGATGGCCGGATGCTGCGCCTTGAACTTCTTCAGCAGGGTCAGCGACCACTGGTAGTCGGCGCCGGGACGCACGTTCGGGTACAGGTCCGGCACGGTCTCGATGTTGTGGTTGAACACGTCCGGCGGATTGGTCGCCAGGATCTCCAGCGCGCGGTCCATGCGGCCCTTGCCGCGGAAGTCCGGGGTCAGGATCTCGATGCGGGTAGTCGGCGCGGCGACGCGGATGGCGCCGATGCAGTCGGCGAAATGCTGGGCGCCGCCGTCGCGCAGGTCGTCGCGATCGACGCTGGTCACCACCACGTACTTCAGGCCCATGTCGGCGACGGTCTGCGCCAGGCTGGCCGGCTCGCCCGCATCCGGCGGCTTGGGCCGGCCGTGTGCGACATCGCAGAACGAGCAGCGGCGGGTGCAGACCTCGCCGAGGATCATGAAGGTGGCGGTGCCGTGGCCGAAGCACTCGTGGATGTTCGGGCAGCTGGCCTCTTCGCAGACGGTGACCAGGCGGTTCTCGCGCAGCTTGGCCTTGAGGGTCTGCACCGCATTGCCGGAGGGAATGCGCACGCGGATCCACGACGGTTTGCGCAGCACCGGCGCGTCGGCGAACTGCACCGGCGAGCGCGCGATCTTGTCGCCGCCCAACTGCTTGACGCCGGTCTGCAGCGGCGCGGGCGCGCTGTCGCCGGAAAGGACCTGCAAGGGAATGGAGCGTGCGCTGGGCTGGGTCATGGCGTGGTCGGCGGGCAGGCGGTCAGGCCGCGTGCGTGAGCGAAAGATCGGGCAAGGCGTCGAGCGGCTGCAGGGTCAGCCCGAACTGGCGCGCCAGTTGGGCCAGCAGGACCGGAGTGACCGCCTGCATGCCGGAGGGACCGCCCAAGTCTAGCACCGCGGTCACCTGCAGGCCCTGGTAGCCGCAGGGATTGATCCGGTGGAACGGCTCCAGGTCCATCGCCACGTTGAACGACAGGCCGTGGAAGGTGCAGCCGCGGCGCACGCGGATGCCGAGCGCGGCGACCTTGGCGTCGCCGACGTAGACGCCCGGCGCGCCCTCGCGGCGTTCGCCGAGGATGTTCCATTCGTCGAGGGTGTCGATGATCGCCTGCTCGATCCGGCACACGTAGTCGCGCACGCCGATGTGCAGCCGGCGCAGGTCCAGCAGCGGGTACACCACCAGCTGGCCGGGGCCGTGATAGGTGACCTGGCCGCCGCGATCGACCTGCAGCACCGGGATGTCGCCCGGCGCCAGCACGTGTTCCGGCTTGCCGGCCTGGCCAAGGGTGAACACCGGCTCGTGTTCGACCACCCACAGTTCGTCGGGGGTGGCCTCGTCGCGCGCATCGGTGAAGCGCTGCATCGCCCGCCACACCGGCTCGTAGGGCTGGCGGCCGAGCTGGCGCACCCGGCACGGCGGCAGCGTCAGTGCCGGCGCCACTGGCGCGTCCCCGGCTACAGCGTCCACTTCACTTCCGGGTGTTCGCGCAGCGCCTGATGCGCGGCGTCGTATTGGGCGCGGTCCACGGCACGGAAGGCGATGCGCACCGACACGTACTTGCCATTGGACGAATGCTTCCAGCTGACGCGCTCCTCCATCACCTCCACGCCGGCCGCGGCGAGCAGGCGCGGCAGTTCGGCCTCCAGGCCGGTGTTGGCGGTGCCCATGGCGCTGAGTTCGAACACGCCGGGGAACTGGAAACCGTGATCGGGGTTATCGGAAGTGATGTCCATGTCCGCATTATCGGGCCGGCGCCGGGCAAACCCAAGGCCGGCCACGGTGCGCAGACAGCGCCCCGGGATCCCGGAGCCGCGCAGCACGGAGATCCGACCGCGCGCAAGACACCGGTGCGGCGCGGTCGCGCGCCGCGGGGGTGCCCCCCCCTGCATGGGTCATTGCGCACCATCGCCTTCACGCGACAAGAGGGCGAATGGGACAGAGAAACCCAAACGGACGAATTTGTCCGCTACGGCACTTTTGCCTATCCTTCACCGCACGGGCTGCGTTCATGGTCCGGGATGGCGCCGGCATCGACTGCCTGCAGGCGGACATCGCCACTCACGCCTTTTCCGACCAGAGACGCCATCCATGCCGTCGCCCCGCCCGCTTGTTCCGCTGGCCATCGCCCTGGCCTTCGCCTCGGCCCCGGTCGCCGCCACCACGCAATGCCCACACGACACCCTGGAAGCGACCGCGCCCACGGTCAACGTCCGCGTCGACAACGACCTGTTCGGTGGCGCCGGCCAGGACCAGGGCTATACCAACGGGTTCGGCCTGATCATCGTCTCGCCGAACCTGCGCGACTACACCGACGACCCCTGCCTGCCGCGGCTGGCGCGGGCGGCGAACCGCGCCCTGACCTGGCTGCAGCCGAACAGCGACTTCACCCAGCGCAACATGACCTTCGCGGTCGGGCAAGCGCTGTTCACCCCCACCGACAAGACCCGCCGCGACCTGATCGAGGACGACCGCCCCTACGCAGGCCTGTTGCTGATGAACATCGGCTACAACGCGCGCAACGACGACCGCCTGCGTACCACCCAACTCACCCTGGGCCTGATCGGCCCGTCGGCGCAGGGCAAGCAGGTGCAGGATGCGGTGCACGCCCTGCTCGGCGACGCCAAGTTCCAGGGCTGGGACAACCAGTTGCACGACGAACCGGTGTTCCGCGTGCTGCACGAACGGCTGCGCCGCTGGTCCGGCGACGGCAGCCGCGACGGCTGGGGGTGGGACGCGATCAGCCACTGGGGCGGCGCGCTGGGTACGCTGGACACCCACGCCAATGCCGGCATGGAACTGCGCCTGGGCTGGAAGCTGCCGGACGATTTCGGCAGTTCGCCGCTGCGTCCCGCCGGCGAGAACGTCGCCCCGCCGGCCGACAGCGTCGGCAGCGGCTGGTCGGCGCACCTGTTCGTGACCACCGATGGACGCTGGGTCTTGCGCGACATCACCCTGGACGGCAACACCTTCCGCGACAGCCACAGCGTGAAGAAGCGCCCCTTCGTCGGCGACGCCGGCATCGGCCTGGCGGTGATGCGCGGCAAATGGAAGTTCGCCCTCGCCCGCTACTGGCGCACCCGCGAGTTCGATCTGCAGCGGCAGACGCCGGTGTTCGGGAGTTTTACGGTGAGTCGGAAGCTTTGAGGCTGGGAATGGGGAATGGGGAATGGGGAATGGCAAAAGCGGGCCTCCGATCTCCCCACCAAACCGGCAGGTGGCAGTACACCGCTTTACCCATTCCCGATTCCCCATTCTCCATTCCCAAGAAAAAAGCCGGCGTCAGCCGGCTTTTTTCAAACACTCATTCGGATTCCCACCACATCCAGAAGCTGTCCCACAGGCGCTTGAAGAAACCGGCCTCGTCGACCGCCTTCAGCGCCACCAGCGGGGCCTGCGCCACCACCTTGCCGTCCAGGCTCACCTTGACCATGCCGATCTGCTGGCCCTGCTTGATCGGCGCCTCGAGGGTCTTGGGCACTTCGATCGCCGGCTTCAGTTCGTTGTAGCGGCCACGCGGCACGCTGACCAGCAGCGGCTGCGCCACGCCCAGCAGCACCTGCTTCTCGGTGCCCTTCCACACGCGCTGCTGCGCGACCTGCTTGCCCGGCTCGTACAGGCTGTGGGTCTCGAAGAAGCGAAAGCCCCAGTTCAGCAGCGCCAGGCTGTCCTCGGCACGCTGCTTCTCGGAGCTGTCGCCCATCACCACCGCGATCAGGCGCTGGTCGCCGCGCTTGGCCGAGCTGAGCAGGCAGTAGCCGGCCTCGGAGGTGTGGCCGGTCTTGATGCCGTCCACGCTGGGGTCGCGCCACAGCAGCAGGTTGCGGTTGGGCTGGGTGATGTCGCCGACGCGGAATTCCTTGATCTTGTTGTACGCGTAGGTTTCCGGATAGTCGCGCACCATCGCCCGGCCCAGCAGCGCCAGATCGTAGGCGGTGGTGTAGTGGCCGTCGGCCGACAGGCCGTGGGCGTTGACGAAGTGCGAGCCGGTCATGCCGATCTTCTTCGCATACTCGTTCATCAGCGACGCAAAGGCTTCCTCGCTGCCGGCGGTGTGTTCGGCCAGCGCGATCGCCGCGTCGTTGCCGGACTGGATCGCCATGCCCTTTTCCATGTCTTCCAGGCGCGCGGTCTTGTTGACCGGGAAGCCGCTGTAGCTGCCGTCGGTGCCGGCGCCGCCCTCGCGCCAAGCGCGCTCGCTGAGCATGACCTGGTCGTCGCGGGTGATCTTGCCCAGCTTCAATTCGGCCGCGATCACGTACGAGGTCATGACCTTGGTGATGCTGGCCGGGGCCACGCGTTCGTGCTCGTTCTCGCCGGCCAGCACCTGGCCGGTGGCGTAATCCATCAGCACCCAGGACTTGGACACGGCCGGCTTGGGCGCGGGCGGGATCGCCACGGTGGCCGGAGCGGCGGCAGCGGCGGCCGGCGGCGCGGGAACCGGACCGGGCGTCTGCGCGGAAACCAGGCCGACGGCGAACGTGGCCACGGCAGCGACGGCGAAGCGGAATTTCATCTAAAACGACTCCTGGCGGGCCCGAAGGCCGATGGAAAACGCGACATTGTAGGCCGAGCCGGCGCCCGGGCAGGCGCGGCGCGGGCACGCGCGCGAACCGGCGTTAAGCCATCGGCGCGCCGACCGCCCGCCGTGGCGGGCACGCCGCCTCAATCCTTGACGATCTGCGGCCGGCCGAAGCCGAGGCCGGCGATGCGCGTGGCCAGCTCGGCGGCGCGCCCATGGTCCTCGGCCGCCACCCGCAGCCGCCACAGGGTGCGGCCACCGGAGACGATGTCGCTGATGCTGGCGCCGACGATGCCGGCCGAGGCCAACTGCGACAGCGCGCGGTTGGCGTTCTCGCGGCTGGCGAAGCTGGCCACCTGCAGCAGGATGCCGAGCGGCCCGCGCGCGCTGTCGTCCTCGCGCGGCGCGGCGCTGGCGACCGGTGCGGGAGGCGCTGCCGGCGTCGCCACTGCGACGGCCGGGGCGGCCACGGCGGCAGTAGGCGCGGCAACGGGCCTGGTCGTCGCGGTGCCGCGGGATCCGCGCACCGGGGTGCTCGCTGCGGCCACGCTGGGCGCGGGCGTGGCCGGCTTGCCGGTGGCCACGCGCACGCCGCGCGACTTCATCCACGCGTCGAAACGATCGGCATCGCCGACCCGGCCCGGCGCGTCCTGCACGCGATAGCGCCAACGCTCGCCTTCCGGCAGCGCCGCGGCCGTGGCGGTCGCCGCGGCGGCGGTAGGCGCAACGACCGCCGCCACCGTGCCGGCGCGCGCCGGCACGGTCGCGGCGGCGGCCACGCTGCCGCCGGCCGATCCGGCCGACGTCGCCGGCAGGGTCTTGACCAGGTTGTCCATGTCCGCCGCGCGCCGCACCGCCGCGGGATCGCGTGTGGCGGTGGCGGTGGACGCGCTGGCCAGCAGCGTCGCCGGGCGCCGGCCGGGAGTGCGCCGTGCCAGCAGGTCGCCGTTGTCGGCCGGGGTCAGGCCGCGCACTTCCACGCGGCCGGTGCCCTTGCCGGTGATGCCGAGCTTGACCGCCGCCGCGTAGCTCAGGTCGATCAGCCGGTCGTCGTGGAACGGGCCGCGATCGTTGATCCGCACCACCACCGATTCGCCGTTGTCCAGGTTGGTGACCAGGGCGAAGCTGGGCAGCGGCAGGGTCTTGTGCGCGGCGGTGAACGCGTACATGTCGTAGACCTCGCGGTTGGAGGTCAGCCGGCCATGGAACTTGCTGCCGTAGTACGAGGCGGTGCCGCGCTCGACGTAGCTGTGCGGATCGTCGATGACCACGTACTCGCGGCCCAGCACCATGTACGGGGAGCGGTTGCCGATCGCCGAGCGCGGCTCGTCGGTGACCAGCGGCTCGGGAATGCAGGCGACGTTGGGCACGTAGTCCGGGGTGCTGTCGCGCACGCCGGGCGCGTACAGGCCGCCGGCGGTGTAGTTGCCGCGCTTGGACGGATCTTCCTTGGCCGGCGCGTAGGGCGAGGTCGACGGACAACCGGTGGCGACGTGCGCCGGCCCCTTGCCCTCGACCCGGATGCCGGGTCCGGCGCCGCCGGCGGTCTTCTTCGGGGCGCTGCTGCAGGCGGCCAGCGCCAGCACAGCGACGACGGGAGCGATCCGGAGCAGCGCGTTCGGGTTCATGCCGGGGGTAACTCCTTGCCGGCGATGGCCTGGGACAGTTGGTAGACGGCCATCGCGTACATCTTGGAATTGTTGTAGCGGGTGATCGCGTAGTAGTTCTGGAAGCCGAGCCAGTACTGCTTGCCGGCGCTGCCGTCGAGCGTGATCGGCGTGGCGCCGCCAGCGGCTGCCGGCACCGGCGCGGTCGGCGTGTAGCCGCGCGCGGCCAGGTCGGCCAGGGTGTAGGTCGGCGTCCAGTCGGTCGGATTGAATTCCTCGGCGCCCGGGCGCAGCGTCGCCGGCACCGCGACCACGCCGTCGCGCACCCAGCCGCCCTTCTTCACGAAGTAGTTGGCGATGGACGAGAACGCGTCGTCGTAGTCGGTGAACAGATTGCGCTTGCCGTCGCCGTCGCCATCGACCGCGAACTGGCGGTAGCTGGACGGCATGAACTGGCCCAGGCCCATCGCACCGGCGTAGCTGCCGATCAGGCCGGTGATGTCCAGGTTCTCCTCGCGGGCCAGCGCGAACAGCTGGCCGAGCTCATCGCGGAAGAACAGTTCGCGGCGCACCTCGCGCTCGAGCTTGGCCGGATCGCCGCTGCGCGGATAGCGGAACGCCAGCGTGTACAGCGCATCCAGCACGCGGTAGGAGCCGGCGTTCTTGCCGTAGCTGGTTTCCACGCCGATGATCGCGACGATGACCTCGGCCGGCACGCCGGTGCGCGCCTGCACCCGCTGCAGTTCGTCGCGATGCGTGGCCAGGAACGCGCGGCCGCCATCGATGCGCGCCTGGCTGATGAACATCGGCCGGTACTCGCTCCACGGCTTGACCCGCTCGGCCGGGCGCGACATCGCCGCGACGATCGCATCCTTGAACTGGGCCTGCGCCAGGGTCGCCTCGATCTGCGCCGGATCGATGCCGTACCTGGCCGCGGTGTCGCGGACGAAGTTGGCGCGGGCGACCTCGAACGGGACCGGGGTCAGGTCCACCGGTGGCGCCTGCACCACTTCCGGCGCGGCCTCGGCCGGCGGAGCCGGACGCGGCGCAGGCGGCGGCGCGCTGGCCTGCGGCGGCGACGGAGGCGCCTTGGGCTGGGTCGCGCATGCGACTAGGCCAAGCGTGAGCAGGCAAATCAGCGAGCGTCGGATCATGCCGGCAGACTAACAGATTCAAGATGAATTTCTACCAATAACGCCATGAAACAAAAGAACTTTGCCCCAGGTCAAGTGCGCCCGCAGCATGACCTGCCGGCATGCACCGGGCACGCGCCCAGAGCCGGGCGTGGCGACGGCACAAAAAAGCCGCCGGGGTTGCCCCCGACGGCCTGGCCTGACGCGTGGCGCCCACTCAGAACGGCGCGTCGATGTCGACCACGTCGATCAGCTTGTGATTGACGAATTCCTTGATGCCCAGCCCGATCAGTTCGCGCCCGTAGCCGGAACGGCGCACGCCGCCGAACGGCAGGTCGGCCTTGACCATGGTCGGGTGGTTGACGAACACCATGCCGGTGGAGATGCGCCTGGCCACCGCCACGCCGCGCGCATCGTCGCCGGTGAACACCGAGCCGCCCAGGCCGAACGGCGAATCGTTGGCGATGCGCACCGCGTCGTCCTCGTCCCGGGCGCGAAACAGCATCGACACCGGGCCGAAGAATTCCTGGTGGTAGGCCGGGTTGTCCGGGGCGACGTCGGTGAGGAAGGTCGGCTGCACGAACGCGCCATGCACCGGCACCGGCGGCCCGACCTCGGTCGCGGTGGCGCCATGCCTGACCGCCTCGGCGATCTGCCGCTTCAGGTCGTCGGCGGCGCCTTGCGAAGACAGCGGCGCCAGCGTGGTCGCCGGATCCATCGGATCGCCGGCCCGCAGCGCCGCCACGCCGGCGCGGTAGCGCTGCAGGAATTCCTCGTACACCTCCTGCACCACGATCATGCGCTTGGACGACACGCAGACCTGCCCGCCGTTCCAGTGGCGGCCGAACACCGCCCACTTCACCGTCTTCTCCAGCGGCGCATCGTCCAGCACCACGAAGGCGTCGGCACCGCCCAGTTCCATGGTCGACTTCTTCAGCGCCTTGGCCGCCTGGGCCGCGACGATGGCGCCGGCACCTTCCGACCCGGTGAGTGCCACACCGTGCACGCGCGGGTCGTTGAGGATGGTCTCCACCTGGCCGCGGGTGGCGTAGAGATTGACGAAGGCCCCGGCCGGCAGCCCGGCTTCGGCCATCAGCGCTTGGAACTTGGCCGCGCACTGCGGCACGTTGGAGGCGTGCTTGAGCAGCACGGTGTTGCCGGCCGACAGTTGCGGGGCGATGATCCGCGCGATCTGGTAGTACGGGAAATTCCACGGTTCGATCGCCAGCAGCACGCCCAGCGGCTCGTGCACCACCATCGCCCTGCCCTCGGCCGGATCGGCCACCGGCAGATGCTCCGGCGCCAGCAAGCGCTCGGCGTTGACCGCGTAGTACTCGAAGATGTCCGCCGACAGTCGCACCTCGGCTTCGGCCTCGCCGATCAGCTTGCCCATCTCCAGCGTCAGCAGGCATGCGTACTCGCGAGTGTTGGCGCGCAGCAGCCGCGCCGCGGCATGCATCACCCTGGCGCGTTCGGCGAACGGGGCCTGCTTCCATTGCTGGAACGCGGCGTCGGCGGCATCGATCGCGGCCAGTACCTGCGCATCGGTGGCCTCCGGGAAGGTGGCGAGCAATTCGCCGGTATAGGGATTGCGGGTCGCATAGGTCATGGTGGTGTCCTCGTGGAAGGTCGAAAGCGCCGGACGCCTCGCGCCGGCGCGGGAAGCGGTTGGGTCAGGCGGCCAGCTCCTTCACCGCCTGCACCATGCGGTTGAGCACCGCGGCGGCGTCGCCGTAGACCATGTCGCAGTTGTCGCCGTAGAACAGCAGGTTCTCCACGCCGGCGTAGCCCTTGCCCTGGCCGCGCTTGATCACGTAGACCTGATGCGCCTGGTCGGCGTTGAGGATCGGCATGCCGTAGATCGGCGAGGCCTTGTCGGTGCGCGCCGCCGGGTTGACCACGTCGTTGGCGCCGATCACCAGCGCCACGTCGGTGCTGGCGAAGCTGTCGTTGATGTCCTCCATGTCGTAGATCAGGTCGTAGGGCACGCCGGCTTCGGCCAGCAGCACGTTCATGTGCCCGGGCATGCGCCCGGCGACCGGATGGATGGCGAACTTCACGTCGACGCCGGCGGCCTGCAGCAGCTTCACCAGTTCGTACAGCCGCCCTTGCGCCTGCGCCACGGCCAGGCCGTAACCGGGCACGATGATCACGCTGGAGGCGTAGCGCATCGACGTCGCCGCATCGCCCGGCTCGACCGCGGTCATGCGGCCCTGCACGTCGCCCTGCACGACCGCGGCGCCGTCGCCGAAATTGCTGAACAGCACGTTGCCCAGCGAGCGGTTCATCGCCTTGGCCATCAGCACGGTCAGCAGGGTGCCGGCCGAGCCGACCACCATGCCGGCGATCATCAGCGCCGGGTTCTGCAGGGCGAAGCCTTCCAGGCCCACCGCCAGGCCGGTGAAGGCGTTGTACAGCGAGATCACCACCGGCATGTCGGCGCCGCCGATCGGCAGCGTCATCAGCACGCCGAAGCCCAGCGCGGCGATGAAGAACGCTGGCGCCGCCCAGGCGCCGCCCGTACCGGTGACCACCAGCGCGCCCAGCACCAGCGCGGCCAGGAACACCACAGCATTGAACGCGCTCTGGCCCTTGAACCGCCATGCGGTGTCGATGCGGCCGTCGAGCTTGGCCCAGGCGATCACCGAGCCGGACAGCGAGATCGCGCCGATCAGCGCACCGAGTACGGTCACCGCCAGGTGCAGGCCGCCCTGCTGCGGCTGCCGCGCGGTCAGCGCGACCCCGGCCACGGCCGCGGCGGCGCCGCCGCCCATGCCGTTGTACAGCGCCACCATCTGCGGCATCGCGGTCACCGCGACACGGCGGCCGCTGCGCCAGGCCCAGGCACCGCCCAGCAGCAGCGCCAGCAGCGCCAGGGCCAGGTTGGTCAGCGCATGCGGACGCGCCGCGGGCTGCAGGTCGGCGAGATAGCCGAAGGCGGCGGCCACCGCCACCAGCATGCCGATCCCTGCCAGGACGATGCCGCGCAGCGCGGTCACCGGCGAGGACATGCGCTTGAGGCCGAGGATGAACAGCAACGCGGCGGCGAACCCGCTCAATTCCACCAGGAGCGAAAGCATGGCGCTACTCCTTCGCGGCCGGCGCGGCGCTGGGCTTGAACATCGCCAGCATGCGGTCGGTGACCACGTAGCCGCCGGCGGCATTGCCGGCGCCCAGCAGCACGCCGACGAAACCGATCGTCTGGCCGGCGACCGTGTCGGCATTGAACAGCGCGTGCATCGCGCCGACCACGACGATGCCGTGGACGAAGTTGGACCCGGACATCAGCGGCGTGTGCAGGATCGACGGCACCTTGCCGATCACTTCGTAGCCGGTGAACGCGGCCAGCATGAACACGTACAACGCGATCAGCCAGCTCATCGACAGATCGAGAGACATGACTCAGGACTCCTTGGTGGGAACGGGCGCGGCGGCCGGCACCGGTGGGTGGCAGAGGCGGCCGTCATGGGTGAGCGCGGTGCCGGCGACCACCGCATCGTCGAAGTCCGGCGCCAGTGCGCCGTCGCGCACCAGCAGGTCGAGCAACCCCAGCAGGTTCTTGGCGTACAGCTCGCTGGCGTGCTGGGCCAACGCCGAAGGCACGTTGCGCGGGGCGACGAGGGTGACCGGTCCGACGTCCACGGTCTGCCCCGGCACGCTGCCTTCGCAGTTGCCGCCGCTGTCGGCGGCGAGATCGACGATCACCGCGCCGGGCTTCATGCCGGCGATCTGCTCGCGGTCGATCAGGATCGGCGCGGTGCGCCCGGGCACGTTGGCGGTGGTGATGATCAGATCGGCCTGCTGGATGTGCTGGGTCAGCACCGCCGCGGCCTTGACCCGCTCCTCGGCGCTGAGTTCGCGCGCATAGCCGCCCTCGCCGCGTGCGTCGATGCCGGTGTCGACGAAGCGCGCGCCGACCGACTGCGCCTGCTCGCGGGTTTCCGGACGCACGTCGTAGCCTTCGGTGATCGCGCCAAGCCGGTGCGCGGTGGCCAGCGCCTGCAAGCCGGCCACGCCCAGGCCCATCACCAGCACGCGCGCGGCACGCAGCGAACCGACCGCGGTGGTCATCATCGGCAGGATGCGCGGCAGATGCACGGCGCCGAGCAGCGGCGCGTAGTAGCCGGCCAGTGCGGCCTGACTGGACAGCACGTCCAGCGCCTGCGCGCGGCTGATGCGCGGCACCGTCTCCATCGCGAAGGCGGTGATGCGGCGTTCGCACAGCAGCTCCAGCAGGCCGGGCAGCTTGGCCGGGTACAGCATCGCGATCAGCATGCTGCCCGGGCGCAGCGCCGCCACCGTGCGCAGCGATGGCGCCTGCACGGCCAGCAGCAGGTCCGCGCCGGCCACCACCTCTTGCGCATCGTCGAGCACGGTGGCGCCGGCATAGGCCGCATCCGGCAATCGCGAACCGCTGCCGGCACCGGCCTGCAGGCGCAATTGCGCGCCCAACTTGGCCAGCTTCGGCAGCACCGCGGGCACCATCGCCACGCGGCGCTCCTCGGCCTGTTCTTCCCTCAGGACTGCAACAGTGAACGCCATGATCGCGGCTCGCTTGGAGGACGCGTGCACTGTGCGCGCCGGCCGACGCGCGGGCATTGATCCGGATCAAGCGCGCTGCCGCATCACGCGCAAAAGAACGCGCGCGATGCCCGCAGCTAGGCGGCGGAACGCTGCGGTGTAACAGGGCGATGGCATCACGTGCGGACGATTGCAGTGCGTGGCGGGCACGCCATCAAAGCCGCAAGACGCGGGCACCGACCGCTCGCGCCACGCGGGCACGCACCGGGTGGCCGCCGGCGTTGCGCGCGCGGGCTACAGGGCCGGGAACACCGGCGCGCTGCTGCAGGCTGGAATCGACCCGGCGAGCGTGGTCGCATAGGTCGAGGCCGCGCTGCTGTCCTCGCTCAAGCGCAGGTCGGATTGGTCCACGCCGATGCGCGCATTGCTGGCATGCAGCGTGGCGACATCGGCGGCCACGTGCGCCAGCACCAGCTCGAGCGGTGTCGCGGCGCTGTAGCCCTGCACCGTACTGCCCTTGCCGGCGGGCGTGTCCTGCGCGCGCAATCCGTCGACCACGATCCCGGCGAAGGTCGGCACGCTGCCGCTGCGGCTGCCGCCGTGGTCGTGGCCGTACAGCGGCGTGATCACCAGGGGCTTGGCCACATCGAACAGGCAGGTGTTGCGGTAGAGCACGTCGCGCACCGGTCCGCCCTTGGCCAGGCCGGTCTTGATGCGCAGGCCGTTGTTGTCGGTGGCGACGATGCCGTCGGCGTCGTGGCCGACCAGGCGATTGCCGTCCACCAGCACGTTGCCGACGCCGTACATCACCTCGCTGCCGATGGAGATGCCGTGGGTGCCGTAGAAGCGCGAGTCGCGCACGGTGATGTCGGCCGAGCGCGCGGCGCTGGTCTTGATCGCGATGCCGTCGTCGCCGGCCATCACGTCGTTGTCGGCCAGGGTCGCATTGCGCACGCTGTCCAGATCCAGGCCGTCGGTGTTGGGGCTGTTGGCCGGCGCCCGGACCCGCACGCCCCACACGGTGACGCCGTCGCCGCCGTGCACGAAGACGTGGAAGTACGGCGCATTGACCAGGTTGACGTGGTAGAGCTGCAGATCGGCGACGTCCTGCGCGCGGATCAGGTCGGGCGCGTTCTGGGTCTGGCCGGCGGCCTTGGCGCTGCGCGCGAACTGCCACCAGCTGTCGCTGCCGCCGAGCATCGGCAGGTCGCCGCGGCCGTCGATAGTGCCCTGGCGGCCGGCGCCGTCGCGCACGCCCATCACCCCCAGGCTGCGCCCCTGCAGGGCGATCAGCGCGCGGCAGCCGCCGCTGCGGGCCGCGGCCTGGCCGCAGGCGTTGCGGCCGGGCACCTGGTAGTCGGCGGGCTGGCGCGAGGCGAACAGGGTCACGCCACTGTCGATCGCCAGCGTGGTGCCGCTGCGGATCGTCAACGGTCCGCTGAGGAAGGCGTTGCCGCTGCCGGCGCGCAGCAGCACCGCGCCGTGCGTACCGGCGGCGCAGCGGTCGAGCGCGGCCTGGATGCGCGCAGTGTCCGGCGCGCTGCGCTCCTGCGCGTCGGTGAAGCGGCGCTGCTGCGCCTGCAGGGTGGCATCCAGCGCCATGCACACCGGCGGCAAGTGCGGTTCGACCACATGACGGGAATCGCCGGTCGCGGCAACGCCAACGAAAGCAGCGGCGGCGAGGACGCCGCCGGACACCAGCGCGACGCGCACAGGCTTGCTCATTGCCGGAGCGCGGCGTGCGACGGCGGCAGCGTGGCGGCGGGCGACGCCGCAGCGGCCGCAGGACGCGGCTCCGGCAGCTCGGCGACCGGCAGGCGCGCGTCGGCGGACAATTGCTGCCAGCGGTCGTCGACGATCGTCGCCAGCCCGGCCGGGTGTTGATCGAAATGGTGACCGCCGTGCAACACCACCACCTCCGCTCCGCGCGCGCGCAATTGCGGGCAGAGCGTATCTTTTTCCTTGTCGCCGTACACGCACAGCAACTGCGCCGCGGGAATGCGCGCCAGTTCCGGCTGCACCGGCAGTGCGTCGTCGTCGTCGCCGAGGTTGAGCCAGCCGCGCACGCGGATCTGGAAATCGGCCTTGTGCTCCAGGCCCAGCAACGCGATCAGGCCGACCTGCTCGCGCTGCGCCGGCGGCAGCCGGTTGACCATGAACGGCAGGGTGGTGGCGCCGAAGGAATAGCCGACCAGCAGGATCTTCTGCGGACGCCAGCGCTGCTGGTAGTAGGCGATGACCCGGCTCAGGTCGGCGCTGGCCCGCGTCGGCGGCTTGGCCCGCCAGAAGTAGCGCAGGCTGTCCCAGCCGACCACGGCGATGCCGCGGCGCTGCAGCGCTTCGGCCATGCCCTTGTCGATGTCGCGCCAGCCGCCGTCGCCGGACAGCACGATGGCCAGCGGTGCGCCCGGGGTCGCCGAGGGCAGCTCGGTCAGCGGCAGATCGTCCAGCGCGCCGCCGCGGCCACGCGCATGCAGATGCGCGGCGACCCGCGCGGCCAGCGCGGCATCCACGCCGCCGTCGGCCGGCGCGGCCACGGTGTCGACAAAGCCCTGCGCTGCGGTCGCGGCGGCGGTCCCGGCACAGACCTCGGTGGGTGCCGGCGCCACGCCGATGGCGCCCCCCAGGGTCGCGGAGGGCGCCGCGCCGACGATGCGCGCGGCCAGGGTCGCGGCGGTGCCGGTGCCGGCCAGCACCGGCAGGTAGTAGCTGTCGCCGTGCAACTGCCGCTGCAGCCGCCGGCTCAGCCGTTCGGCATCGTGCCAGGCCTTGTCGCAGCCGTGGCCGCCACGGCGCAAATGCTTCAGATAGCGCTGGCCGTCGACCACCGCGACCAGCGCGCCGCTGGCGGCGATGCGCCGCGCGGCGTCCTGCCGCTGCGCCGGGCTGCCGCTGGCCAGCAGGATCACCAGCCCCTGCGGCGCCCCCTGCGGATGCACCAGGGTCGTGCGCCCGTAGCCACGGGCGTGCAGCGCCCCCGGCGGAAAGTAATAGCGCAGCAGTGCATAGCCGCTCAGGCCCAGCACCACGCTCGTCAACAGCAACACGCGCAGGAATTTCATCGACACGCATCCATCCCGGCCAACGCCGAGCCTCTGGACAACCACGGGAACGACGAGGCAGCGGCGGACGACGCAGACGGGTGGGCCGGAGCCCGGATCGGCGGATGCGCTGCGGAGGATGCCTCGGCGATGTGGGCTGGGATGGATGCGCGGGGTCGCACCTGCCTACCCGGAAGTTCCTGCACACCTGTGGGCCGGGGGGAGCGGCGCGCGTCACGTGGCATCGACGCGCATTGTGCGGATGCACGACATGCGCCGCAATAATGCCGTCACCTGCCTGCAAGGTTGCGGTTAAGCCAGGGCGCGTCGAACGCCGCGCGCTGGTTCAGTAGCCGTGCACCGGACGGTGCGCCTTCACCGCCATCACCAGGCCCAGCCCGGCCAGCAGCGACACCGCCGAGGTGCCGCCGTAGCTCATCAGCGGCATCGGCACGCCGACCACCGGCAGCAGTCCGGAGATCATGCCGCCGTTGACCAGCACGTAGACGAAGAACGCCAGGCCGGTGGCGCCGGCCAGCAGCCGCGAGAAGGTGTCGCGCGCCTGCGAGGCGATCCACAGGCAGCGCCCGATCACGATCAGGTACAGGGTCATCACCGTGGCCACGCCGATCCAGCCGAACTCCTCGCTGAGCACCGAGAACGCGAAGTCGGTGGTCTGCTCGGGAATGAAGTTCAGGTGCGACTGCGAGCCCATGCCCCAGCCCTTGCCGTGCAGGCCGCCGGAACCGATCGCGATCTTGGACTGGATGATGTTCCAGCCGGCGCCGAGCGCGTCGTTCTCCGGGTTGAGGAACATCATGATGCGGTCCTTCTGGTAGGGCCGCAGCAGCCACAGCCAGGCCACCGGCGCGGCCGCGGCGACGCCGCCGACGGCGATGCCCACCCACCACCACGGCAGGCCGGCCAGCAGCAGCACGAAGCCACCGCTGGCGGCGATCAGCACGCCGGTCCCGAAGTCCGGCTGCAGCATGATCAAGGCGGTGGGAATGCCGATGATGACCGCGCTGACCAGCACGGTCGGGATGCGCGGCGGCAGCGGCATGCGGTGCAGGTACCAGGCCACCATCATCGGCATGCTGATCTTCAGCAGCTCGGCCGGCTGCAGGTAGAACACCTTCAGGTCCAGCCACTGCCGCCCGTACTTGCCGGTGCCCAGCACGAACACCGCCAGCAGCGGCAGCATCGACAGCGCGTAGATCAGCGGGGTCCAGGCGCGCAGGCGCAGCGCCGACACCCGCGACAGGCTCCACATCGCCGCCGCACCGATGGCGAAACGCGCGCCCTGCGCCATCACCAGGTGCATGCCGCCGGCGCTCTTGAGCACCGCCAGCCCCATCGCCATCAGCGCGCCCAGCGCCAGGCACAGCGGCCAGTCCAGGGTGCGGGTGAAGCGGCCGCCGATGTCGACCAGCCAGCGCAGGAAATCCTTCATCGCTCGTCCGGAATCTCGTCGGGGATCGGCGGCGGCGCAGCCGGCAGCGGCACCGCCGCGGCGTCCACCTCGGCCTGGCCGATCAGCACCGGGCGTTCGCCGGCGGCCAGGGCGACCGCGTCGGCGGCGGCGCGCGAGCCGGGATCTTCTGCGTAGTACAGGTGGCTGCCGAACGCGGTGGCGCCGCGCAGGCTGTCCAGCGGCTCGACCCCGGGCGGCAGCCGGCCGAGCAGCCAGGCATCGAAGATCTTGCGCGCGATCGGTGCGGCGGTGCTGGCGCCGTAGCCGCCGCCTTCCACCGCGATCGCCAGGGCGATGGTCGGCCGCTCCGCCGGCGCGAAGCCCTCGAACAGCGAACGGTGGCGCAGGTGCATCGGCAGGCTGCGCGGATCGACCGCCGCCAGTCCCTTACGGCTGACCACCTGCGCGGTGCCGGTCTTGCCGGCCATCTGGTAGGGCGCGCCGACGGTGATCGAATAGCCGCTGCCGCCCGGGCGCATGGTGTCCATCATGCCTTCGCGCACCGCCTGCAGATTGCCGGGGTTGTCGCTGATCGGCTTGCTCGTGCCCGGCTGCACCGGCGCCCAGGGCTGGTCGAAGGCCTGGCGCGTGGCCATCACCAGGTGCGGCGTGCGCAGTTGCCCATCGGCGAGGCCGGCGACTCCGCGCACCAGTTGCAGCGGGGTCACCTTCCAGTCGCCCTGGCCGATGGCGATGTTGACCGTGTCGCCGGGGTACCAGGCTTCCTTGCGGCTCTTGGCCTTGTACGCCGGCGAGGGCACGATGCCGCCGGTCTCGCCGACCAGGTCGATGCCGGTGGGCACGCCGAAGCCGTAGCGGGTCATGTACTGGTCGACCTTGGTGATGCCCATGTCGATGGCCAGCTTGTAGTAGTAGGTGTTCACCGACTGCGCGATCGACTTGCGCAGGTCGGTCCAGCCGTGGCCGCCGCGGTGCGAGTCGCCCCAGCCGCGGCTGACCCCGGGCAGGTAGAACATGCCGGTGGAGAGGATCTTGTCCTCCGGGCGGCGGGTGCCGCTGTCCAGGCCGGCCAGGCCCATGAACGGCTTGATGGTGGAGCCGGGCGCCACGCCGCCCAGCACTAGGCGGTTGAACTGCGGCCGCGACGGGTCGCTGTTGAGCGCCTGGAAGTCGGCGTGGGAGATGCCGTTGACGAACAGGTTGGGGTCGTAGGACGGCAGGCTGACCATCGCCAGGATCTCGCCGGTGCGCGGATCGATGGCGATGGCCGAGCCCTGGTAGTCGCCGAACGCGGCGACCATGGCGCGCTGCAGGTCGGCGTCGATGGACAGGCGCAGGTCGGCGCCGGACTGCGCCGGCACCCGGCCGACGGTGCGGATCGCGCGGCCCTGCACGTTGGTCTCGACCTGCTCGTAGCCGACCTTGCCGCGCAGTTGCTCCTCGTAATAGCGCTCCAGCCCGGACTTGCCGATGTGGGTCAGCGCCGCGTTGCCCTCGCCCAGCGTCTCCAGGTCCTTCTCGTCGATGCGGCCGACGTAGCCGATGATGTGCGCGAACAGGTCGCCGTAGGGGTAGTGCCGGGTCAGGTAGGGTTCCAGCTCCACGCCCGGGAAGCGCCAGCGGTCCACCGCGAAGCGCGCCCGCTCCTCCTCGCTGACACGCAGCTTCAGAGTGATCGGGCGGAAGCTGCGGCTGGCCTTGCGCGCGGCCTGGAAACGCTCGATGTCTTCCGGCGACAGCGCGATGACCTTGCCCAGCTCGGCCAGCAGCGCGTCCATGTCGGCGACCTTGTCCGGGGTCACGTCGAGCCGGAACGCGGGCACGTTCTCGGCCAGCAGGCGGCCGTTGCGGTCGTAGATCATGCCGCGCCCGGGCACCACCGGCCGTGGCTTGATGCGGTTGGCGTCCGAGCGGGTGGCGTAGATGTCGTGGTCCAACACCTGCAGCTTGAAATACCAGGCGCCCAGGCCCAGCAGCGCCAGCAGCACGCACAGGAACCCCAGCGCGGCACGGCGCCGGAACTGCTCGGCCTCGGCGTGCGGGTTCTTCTGCGCGCGGCGCGGATGCAGGGCCATGCTACTTGCTCCGCCGGCCCAGCCGCAGCGCGTCCAGCAGCACGAACAGCGGCGGCCACAGCGCCATGCCCAGCAGCGGCGCCCACCAGTAGTTCCACGGCAGCGTCGGCTCGCCGACGGCCAGGTGCACCGCCGCGGCGACGATGCGGTCGTTGACCAGCAGGCCGCCGATCGCCAGCGCCTGCTGCGACATCGGGAAGAAGCGGATGCGCGCGCGGAAGCGCTGCAGGATGAAGCTCAGGATCACCAGGCGCAGCGCCTGCTCGCCCAGCACCCCGCCGTACATTAGATCGGCCAGCACCCCGACCGCGAAGGCGAAGCCCAGCCCGACCTTGTCCGGGGTCTCGATCACCCAGTACGCCACCACCAGCGCCAGCCAGTACGGCCGCAGCGGCTGCACCACCAGCGGCAACGGCATCAACCCCAGCAACAGCGCCACAATCACGCTGACCGGGAGCACCCAGCCTTTGCTGCGCAAGCGGCTCATTGGCCCGTCTCCTTTGGAGCCGGGCGGGAATCGGGATTCGGGAATCGGGAATCGGATGTCGCGCGTGCCGGCTTGGTCGGCGGCGGGGTGGTCGCGTTGCCGGACGGGTGCGCGCTCGGCGACGCAGTGACCGCAGCTCCGGCTGCGGCCGGAGCCGCGCCCTGCGCTGGCTTGGTGTCACCGCCTTGCGCTGCTCCAGCCACGGGCGAGGCGCCTTCCGCTGCCGCGGACGCCGGCTTCGCCAATTCCCGATTCCCGATTCCCCACTCCCGGCTCTTCAGCAACAACACATCCCGCCCGCGGTCCAGCTTCGCCGCCGGCTTCAGTTCGCCGACCAGGAAGGCGTGGGTGTCGTCCGGGCGCAGGGCGGAGATGGTGCCGACCGGGAAGCCGGCCGGGAAGCGGCCGCCCAGCCCGGAGGTGACGATCTCGTCGCCCACCTCGACCCCGGCGCTGAGCGGGATGTCGCGCAGTTCCAGGCTGCCGCCGCGGCCGTAGACGATCAGGCGCACGCCGTTGCGCGCCACCGTCACCGGCACCGCGTGGTCGGGGTCGGTCAGCAGCAGCACGGTGGAGTGCAGCGGGGTCACCGCGATCACTTGGCCCATCAGGCCGCCGGCGTCGATCACCGCCTGGCCGACGTGCACGCCGTCGCGGCTGCCGGCATCGAGCACCAGGCGCTGCCGGGTCGGGTCCAGGTCGATGTCCAGGATCGGCGCCAGTTGCACGTCCAGGCCGCGGCGCTCGGCCACGCCCAGCAGTTCGCGCAGCTGCGCGTTGTCCAGCGCCGCGGTCTGCAGCCGGGTCAGGCGCGCCTTGGCGATCAGCAGTTCGTTGCGCAACGCGCGGTTTTCCTTGACCAGCTGCGCGTGGCTGGCCGCGTTCTCCTGCACCTGCGACCCCAGCCGCCCGGGCAGGCCGGCCAGCGCCCAGATCGGCTGCACCAGCACCGTGGCCTGGCTGCGCAGGCGGGCCAGCCAGTCGGCCTGCGCGTCGAGCACGATCAGCACCAGCGCCAACGCCAGGTAGGCCAGCAGGCGCGGCGTGCTGGCGGATTCGCCGGGGCGGGCGGTGACGGGAGGACCGGCGTAAGGAGGCACGGGCTAAAGCCGGGAATGGGGAATCGGGAGTGGGGAATCGAACAACAACGGCGCGCTCCCGGCGCGATCGGGCCGGAGCGCAGGCAGGCGAGTGGAGAGGGAGCCGGCAGTGCGGAGGCGGAGGGGCCATTCTATTCCCCATTCCCGACTCCCCATTCCCGGCCTCACATTCACTCCGGCGCGAAGAACTCGTTGCCGTGCATGTCCACCAGTTCCAGCGCCCGGCCGCCGCCGCGGGCCACGCAGGTCAGCGGATCGTCGGCGACCTGCACGTGCAGGCCGGTTTCCTCGGAGATCAGCCGGTCCAGGTCGCGCAGCAACGCGCCGCCGCCGGTCAGCACGATGCCGCGCTCGGCGACGTCGGCGCACAGTTCCGGCGGGGTCTGCTCCAGGGCCAGCTTGACCGCCGAGACGATGCCCGACAGCGGCTCGTGCAGCGCTTCCAGCACTTCGTTGGAGTTGATCTTGATCATCTTCGGCACGCCCTCGGCGAGGTTGCGGCCGGAGATCTCCATCTCCTGCACCACCGCCTGCGGGTAGGCGCAGCCGATTTCCAGCTTGATCCGCTCGGCGGTGGCCTCGCCGATCAGCATGCCGTGGTTGCGGCGCACATAATTGGTGATCGACTCGTCGAAGCGGTCGCCGCCGATGCGCACCGACTGCGAATAGACGATGCCGTTCAGCGAAATGACCGCGACCTCGGTGGTGCCGCCGCCGATGTCGATGACCATCGAGCCGCGCGCCTCGGTGACCGGCATGCCGGCGCCGATCGCCGCGGCCATCGGCTCCTCGATCAGGTACACGTCGCGGGCGCCGGCCTCCTCGGCCGATTCCTTGATCGCGCGGCGCTCGACCTGGGTGGAGCCGGCCGGCACGCACACCAGCACGCGCGGGCTGGGGCGCAGGAAGCGCGACTTGTGCACCTTCTTGATGAAATGCTTCAGCATCGCCTCGGTGTAGGTGAAGTCGGCGATGACGCCGTCCTTCATCGGGCGGATGGTGGTGATGTGGCCCGGCGTACGGCCGAGCATCTGCTTGGCCTCGGCGCCGACCGCGGCCACCGAGCGGGTGCCGCCGATCGCCCGGTCCTGGCGCACCGCCACCACCGACGGTTCGTTCAGCACGATGCCCTGGCCACGCACGTAGATGAGGGTGTTGGCCGTGCCCAGATCGATGGACAGGTCGTTGGAGAACATGCCGCGGAGTTTCTTGAACATCGGGGGATTGGGTCCTGGGGCGCGCGCCGTCGCCAGAATGGCGAAAAAATGGGCAGAAAACGAAGTCCGCTAGCCTAACAACCCGCCTGGGAGCGGGCAAGGAAAATTCTCGCTAAAACCACGCGTTGCGTGGTATCGGCGGGACCGCGATGGATCGTGGTTCTGGCCCTGCCGGGCCGCAGCCGTTACCCTTTGCGCCGCGGCGACCCCGCCCCTCGCCCGCCTGAATGCGGGCTCATTCCTCCGCCAAGGCCTGCCCGATGTCTGCACTGATCTGTGGTTCTCTCGCTTACGACACCATCATGGTGTTCCCGGACCAGTTCAAGAACCACATCCTGCCGGACAAGGTGCACATCCTGAACGTGTCGTTCCTGGTGCCGCGGATGCGCCGCGAGTTCGGCGGCTGCGCCGGCAACATCGCCTACAACCTGCACCTGCTGGGCGGCCATCCGATCCCGATGGGCACCGTGGGCCAGGACTTCGGCCCGTACCGCGAGCATTTCCAGGCGCTGGGCATCGACCTGTCGCGGGTCAAGGTGATCGAGGAGCTATTCACCCCGCAGGCGTTCATCACCACCGACCACGACAACAACCAGATCACCGCGTTCCATCCGGGCGCGATGATGCGCAGCTACGAGAATCACGTGAAGGACGTGCCGGGCGTGACCCTGGGCCTGGTCGGCCCGGACGGGCGCGAGGGCATGATCCAGAACGCCGAGGAGTTCAGCGCCGGCGGCGTGCCGTTCATCTTCGACCCCGGCCAGGCCATGCCGCTGTTCAACGGCCCGGAGCTGCGCCAGTTCATCGAGCAGGCCGACTACGTGGTGGTCAACGACTACGAGTCCAACCTGCTGCAGGAGCGCACCGGCTGGAACGAGAAGGACATCGTCTCGCGCGTGCAGGCCTACATCACCACCCAGGGCCCCAAGGGCGCCCTGGTCCACACCCCCGAGAAGACCTACGACATCCCGCCGGCGCACGAGCGCCGCGTGGTCGACCCCACCGGCTGCGGCGACGCCTTCCGCGCCGGCCTGATCTTCGGCATCCAGCGCGGCTGCGACTGGCTGACCATCGGCCGCATGGGCAACCTGATGGGCGCCCTGAAGGTCGAGCACCCGGGCACGCAGAACCAGCGCTTCGACTTCGACGAATTCAACGACCAGTTCAAGCAGCAGTTCGGTTACGCGTTGTAGGGCTGGGGCACTTCCGGCGGAACGGCAGCGTCGACACCTGGCCATCGCGCTTGCCGGCCGCTTACCCGGCGGGCCGCCGTTCCACGACCGATTGCGACGCGGCATCCAGGCTTGCGGCGCCGATCCGGGCGGGGCTAGACTCGGCCGCCCGCGTCGATGGAATGATCGGATGGACACCGCGCCTCGCTGGACCGCCAGGATCCTGGCCACCACACCGATCCCGCGTGGACTGCTGCTCTCCCTGTGCTGCGCGGCGACCCTGTGCGCCTGCGGCAACGCCGCCCAGGCACCCGCGAGCGCGACTCCCTCCGTGCCCCCGACCGCCCCCGCGCCTGCCGCGAAAGGCCCGACGGCGCCTGCTGCGACGCACGATGCGGCGGCCGCGCAAGTGCCCCCCGGCCACTATGCCACCCAGCCCGGCTGGGGCCAGCTGACCGTGCAGCCCGATGCACGCTTCACCCTCGAAACGCAGAATGTCGATGCCGGTTGCAGCTTCAGCGGCACGCTGCACGGGACCCAGGCCGCGGTCGACGACGGCACCTGCACGCTGCAGTTCGCACCCAAGGCAGACGGCGTGGCGGTGTCCGCGACGGCCGGCGCCGAAAGCGCGTGCCGGGAGTACTGCGGCGGCAACGGCAGCTTCGCAGGCGACTATCTGAAACAGGCTGCGACCTGCACGCCTGAAGCCATGCAGCGAACGCGCAAGGCCTTCCAGGCATCCTACGATCGCAAGGACTATGCGGGTGCCGAAGCGGCGCTCGCGCCGCTCTATCGCGACTGCGTGGCGGCCCTCAGCTTCAGCGACGCCGGCGCCATCCGCAACGACTACGCGCTGACCCAGCATAAACTCGGCGACGATGCCGGATGCCGGCAGACGCTGGCGCCCTACCAGGACGACGCCAAGCGCAGCGACGACGCCATCAGCGAGGGCATGACGCCCGCCCTCGTCGACGATTACCTCCGCGTGATCCGCGCCGCACGCACCAACCTCAAGCTCTGCGGAGAAGGCAGAGGCTAACGCGAACGCAAGCGTCTACAGGGACGACACACCATCGGGGAACAGCGACATGTCCGATCTAAACACCGCCCCCACCGCGGCAACGCCGCAACTCACCGACGCGCAACTCAAGACCTTGGGCTACTTCGCCATCGGCGTGGCCTCGGAAGGCAGCCTGGGTCCCAAGAATGTGGCCTATCACCTGTCGTTCGCCGGATCGGTCGAGGGCAACACGCTCAAGCCGGTGGCCAACAGCGGCTTCAGCATCGGCACGCTGCAGACCGACCTGGGCGCACATCCGGACGTCGTCCCGACGCTGGTGGATGCCTACCAGACATGGGCCGCCCGGCAGACTCCGAGCCTGGCGCTGTCGGAAAACCAAAGAACACAGACGATCTCCGATCTGCAGCGCAATGGCGATGCCATCCGCGCGGACAACGGCCGCGCACCCGATGCAACCGTGCTCAAGAACCTCAATACCTTCCTGGCCTCCGATGCAGGCGTGCAATTCGTGCACGATCGCGACCGCACGCAGATCGACCATCTGATGCGCGAAGGCGACGGCAAGAAGGACCATGGCGGCGCGCTGCACCAATTGCGCCAGACGGAGTTGTACAAGAACGCGAGCCTGGACGACCAGGCCAAGTACGCCACCGTGCTGATGAAGCTGGAGAACCAGGCCGGCAAGAGTCAGTATCCGAAGATCCTCAAGGGCATCAACGACGGCAGCCTCGACAGCGTCGAGGACGTGGTGAACAAGGTCGACGCGCTGCTGCCGAACAAGACCAACAAGAAAGGCGAGGTGGTGCCCGACTACATCGAGAGCGGCGTCCACCACGCGCTCGCAGGTACCGAGGTGTTCAACAAGCTCCGTGCGGCGCAGCCCGGGAATCCCCTGCATGATGCTTTTGCGGCGGTTTCCGCCGACCCATTGCGCAGCCCGGTCGACCTGAAGGGCGATACCGCGCACGCGGATGCGCTGCATCAGTACAACGCGACCAAGACCCTGTTCCTGCAGAACGGCCAGTCGCCAAAACTGATCGGCGCCCTCGACCAGGACAGTGCGTTCGGCTACAACCTCAAAGGCCGGAACGGCAAGACGGTCGCGCAGTCGTCGAGCCTGTTCGGCGCGGACAACGATGTGGTCGTCTTCGATGGGAACGGTCACGGTACCGCCTTCGTCGGCGGCAAGTGGAGCGCGGTGCAGCGCGACGAGGTCAAGCGCGTCGGCAATGCCGATCAGAGCGTGGATCTTCAACTGCGCAAGGACGGCAAGAGCGAAACGCTGCTGCACGTACCGCCCCCGGCGCAGTTGCGCGAACGCAGCGAGCAGCAGCAACCGCAAACGCCTGCGCCGGATCGCGCTCCGGCGTCGGCGCCCGGCCCGAACGACGCCAGCCACCGGAATCATGCGCTGCTCGAGCAGATCCGCGAGGGCGTCAGAAGGATCGACCAGGATCTGGGCAAACCGTACGATGCGGCCAGCGAACGCCTGAGCCGTGCTGCGTTGGCCGCTTGCCGGGACAATGGCGGCCCCGGCAACGCGCCGCTGGCGTCGAACGCACTGGAACGGGCCGATCGCGTGGCGCTCACCGAGAAGGGCCATCTGGTGGTGGTCGAAGGTGAACAGCGCGACCCGGCGCAAAAGCGCGCCAGCGTGGATGTGCAAGTGGCGCTCGCCACTCCGGTGGAGCAGTCCGACCAGCGACTGCAGGCCGCGAACCAGGCGATCGACCGCGAACGGCAACTCACGCAACAGCAGGAATTGGCGCGCGAGCGGGACGCACCGAGCCGCAACGGCCCGGCACTGGCATAACCCGACTTCGGCCGGACGCATGCGGCAGCGCGCAGCGCGCCGTCTGCGTAGCGGGCGGTGCAGCACTCGATTCGCCCCGTCGCCGTTCCCCCCGCGCGACGGTGGATGCGGATGCACTACGACATGGCGCTGTCGGAGCGCGGCGTGTCCTGCACGCCCACCGACAGTCATGATGGAGCGAGGATCCCAGCGCGACCGGGGGGATCGACGGCGGGCGACGCCATCGCTTTGCTGCACTGCGGGTTGAGCCCAGGCCTGGTTTGTGCGTCACTTGCGCAAGGGCCCCTGGGGGGGACGAGAGCGCGCCCATGTCCGAGTCGACTGTCGCCAGCCTCGCGCAAGCCAAGGTCGTCGCACCATCCGCCGCCGAGGCCGACTGCGCGCCGCTGGCGCGCATGCGCCATTTCCGCCAGATCGAGTCCTTGCCGCCGGCGCTTGCACGCTCGTGGCGGCGCTGCCTCGACGAGTACGGCCTGGCCCCGGACACCCACCCCTCGCCGATGGTCCATGACGACGGTGAGTTGCGCGAGCGCCAGCAGCGGCTGGAGGCGCTGCTGCGCATCGCCAAGGTGGAGATGGAAAATCTCTACGAACAGATCGCCGGCGGCAGCTACGCGGTGGTGTTCGCCGACACCGAGGCCACGGTCCTGCACAGCGTGCAGGATCCGGCGCTGCTGCGTGCGTTCCGCGAGACCGGGCTGTTCTGTGGCGCCAGTTGGGCCGAACGCTACCAGGGCACCAACGGCATCGGCACCTGTGCGGTGGAGGGCAGTGCGCTGAGCGTGCACCGCGGCGAACACTACCTGGAGCGGCACCTGCCGTTGTCCTGCAGCGGCGCGCCGATCCTGGATCCGCAAGGCCATCTGCTGGCGGTGCTGGACGCCTCCACGCCCGACCCGCGCGACACCAAGCTGGTGCAGCGCCATACCGGCGCGCTGGTGCGCATGTCGGCAGCGCAGATCGCCCGCGCATACTTCCTGGAACAGTACCGGCATGCCTGGATCCTGCGCTTCCACAGCCGCCCGGAGTTCGCCGGGCTGCTGCACGAAGCGTTGATCGCGGTGGACAGCGATGGCCGCGTGCTCGCGGTCAACGAGGCCACGCTGGAACAGCTCGGCAAGCCCGACCGTTCCCCGCTGGTCGGGCGCGACATCGCCCAGGTGATGCAGCTGGATTTCGACACGCTGGAGCAGCGCGCGCGCAAAGACGCCAGCACGTTGTGGTCGATCCGCTGCGCCTGCCACGGCCGCCGCTTCTTCGCCCTGGCGCAGCCGCCGCGTGCGCGCAGCGCTGCCGGCCGAACGCGCGCCGCGGGCGAGGACGGCCAGGCCGCGCGCGCCAACGATCATGTCGGTTCCGATCCGCGCATGCTGCACAACCTGGACAATGCGCTGAAGCTGGCCAAGCACCGCGTGTCGATCCTGCTGTGCGGCGCCACCGGCACCGGCAAGGAAGAGTTCGCCAAGGCGGTGCACCGCAGCTCGCCCTGGGCCGATCGCCCGTTCGTGGCGGTGAACTGTGCGGCGATCCCGGAAGCGCTGATCGAGAGCGAGCTGTTCGGCTATGCGCGCGGCGCCTTCACCGATGCCGCGCGCGAAGGACGCCACGGCAAGCTGTTGCAGGCCAGCGGGGGCACCCTGTTCCTGGACGAGATCGGCGACATGCCGCTGCCGCTGCAGACGCGCCTGCTGCGGGTGCTGGAGGAACAGAGCGTGACCCCGCTGGGCAGCGACCGCGCCGTGCCGCTGGAACTGCACGTGATCAGCGCCAGCCACCGCGACCTGGCGCAGATGGTCGGCAGCGGCGGCTTCCGCGAGGACCTGTACTACCGCCTCAACGGCGTGGTGCTGCACCTGCCGCCGCTGCGCGAGCGCAGCGACAAGGCCGAACTGATCCGCACCCTGCTGCGCGAGGAGAGCGGCGAGCAGACGGTGCGCATCAGCGAGGACGCCCTGCACAAGCTGCTCAGCTATGCCTGGCCCGGCAACCTGCGGCAGCTGCGCAACGTGCTGCGTACCGCGGCGGTGCTGTGCGCCGATGGCGTCATCCGCATCCCCAACCTGCCGCAGGAAATCGTCGATGCCGACAGCGGCCCGTGCCTGCTCGGCGACGACGCGCATGCCGGCGACGGCATGCCCGGCCGCGTCGCCCTGGACAGTGCCGAGCGCAGCGTGCTGCAGCAGCAGCTCGAGCGTCACCGATGGAACGTCAGCCGCACCGCCGATGCGCTGGGCATCAGCCGCAATACCCTGTATCGCAAGCTGCGCAAGCACGGGTTGGCGACGGCTTGAGTGGCGGCGACATCGCGATTCAATGGAGTTGCTGCGCGTCGCGAATGAAGCCTCGCCTGTCGCGTCTTGCCATTCGGTAGCGGCGTGAGTGCTGTGGGGTATTGGCGTCCCAACCGTTGAGGCGGCTGGAGGACGCCGGGCTTCGATGTCGCGGCTGAAGCCGCTTCCTACGACAACCGTTTTTACGACAACGGCTTGCGGGCCGCTGAGATCGCACACTGTGGAAGGGACTTCAGTCCCGACTGCGGACGGAGCCGGAGGTTCCGTCCGAGGTCGCGGCTGACGCCGCTCCTGCAGGAAGCCCTGCGCCGGTGACCAAGCGCGGACCCAGGCAGGAGCGGCGTCAGCCGCGCCAGTCGCCCGCGCCAACTGGCGTGCAGCCGTCTTGGACACGGCGGATGGCACGCGCCGAGCGGTGCCACCACACGAACCGCAAACCGCCCGCTAGAAACGCCAGCGCAAACCGACCTGGTATTGCCGCGGGGCGCCGGGGGCGACGAAGCGCGAGGGGCCGTCCTCGACCGCAGCGTCCTGCGGGCGTGCCAGGGCGCCGCCCGGGAACAGGTCCTCGGCGATCGCCGCATACGTCTCGTAGCGGCGGTCGAACACGTTGTTGACCCGCAGGTACAACGACAGGCCTTCGGCGAGCTCCCAGGTGCCGTGCAGGTCGAGCAAGGCATAGCCGCCGGTGGACAGGTCGTGGCGCGCCGGCGCCTCGCCTTCCTCGGGGTCTTCGACCAGGCCGTCCTCGTTGCCGCTGGCCACGCGCCGCGACACCGCGCGCAAGTCGGCCCCCAGCGTCAGCTGCGCCAGCGCCTGCCAGTCCACGCCCAGCTTCAGCGTGTTGCGCGGCAGGCCGGCGATGCGCGTGCCCGGCCGCAAGGTCACCGTGCGCTCGCCGGAGAGCAGTTCGCCGGCGCTGCGGTAGGTGGCGTCCAGGTAGCTGTAGCCGGCGAACCAGCGCAGCGCGCCGTGGCTGCCGCGGTAGCTGAGGTCGGCGCCCTGATAGCGGGTGCGGTCGACGTTGTCGAAATAGCCCTGCTGGGAATTGGGTGCGCGCAGGAACAGGATGTCGTCGCGGTTGTCGGCGCGGTACAGCGAGGCGTTCAGCGTCTGCGCCGGCGTCGGGTTCCAGCGCAGGCCGAGCTCGTAGGTGCGCGAGACGATCTGCTCCAGGCGCGGGTCGGCCTGCAGCCCGGTCGGCAACCGGCACGGCTGTTCCGGGTCGGCGCAGCCGAGTTCGATCGCGGTCGGCGCGCGGCTGTTCTGCGAGGCCGAGGCGAACGCGGTGAAGCCGTCGCCCAGGCGCTGGGTGATGCCCAGCGAGGGATTGGCCTTGGCGAACACGAAGCGCTCGCGCGGCAGCACGCCGTCGTCGGCGGTGGACAGGGTGTTGGCGACGGCGACGCGGTTCCAGCGCAGCGCGGCATTGAGGTGGGTGGCCTCGCTCAGCTCCCAGGTATCGGCGGCGAACAGGCCCAGGGTGCTGCTGCGTCCGTCGACGCCGGAGAAGAACTCCCGATCCTCGTCCGGATCGGCGACCACCGAGCGATCGTCCTGCACGAACGCCTCCTGCTCGTACTGCCGGTAGCGCACGCGGTTGCGGTCGTAGGTGGCGCCGATGCTGAGCGCGTGCGCGCCGGCCTGGTGGCTGAGGTTCAGTGCCACGCCCTCGGCGTGCTGGCGCATCTGCGTGGTGTTGAGCACGCCGCTGTGCAGCGCGTCGGCATCGGCGCGCGACACCGTGCAGCCGGCGTCCAGCGGCGTGCCGTCGGCGGCGTAGCCGTCGGCGCAATCGTCGACGAACTCCTCGTAGTCGTCGTTGATGTCGCCGTTGACGGTGTCGCGCCGCCCCTGGCGGTAGTAGGCGAGCAGGTGCAGTGCGGTGCGCTCGTCGAAACGATGGTCAAACTGTCCGGTGAGCAGCGTGTTGCGGTTGCGGGTCAGGTCCGGCGAGGTGTACACCGCGGCGCGATCGGCCTCGTACAGCCCCGGCTCCGTGCCCTCGTCGGTGTAGCGATAGCTCGGCAGCAGGCCATTGCCGACCAGGCGGCTGCGCCCGTGCAGCAGCGACACGTCCCAGTCGGTGCGCTCGCCCTGCCGCCCGAACTTGCCGAACACGGTGCCCAGGCGGCCGGCGGAGGCGTCGCGCCAGCCGTTCTCGTCGAAACCGGTGGCCGCGACGAAGGCATGCAGGCCGTCGGCACCGGCGTAGCCGTAGGACGCATCCAGGCGCTTGCGCGCGCCGCTGCCCACCGACAGGTCGGCGCGCAGGCCAGGCGCGGTCAGGCCGGACTGGGTGGTGAAGGCCAGCGCGCCACCCAGCGTGTTGGGACCGAACAGCGGGTTGGAGCCCGGCATCAGCGCGACGCTGCGGATCGCCGCCTCCGGCATCATGTCCCAGCTGACGATGTCGGCGAACGGCTCGTTCATGCGCACACCGTCCAGGTACACCGACACGCCCTGCGAGGCGCCCGGCAAGGCCGAGGCACGGAAACCGCGGAAGGTCAGGTCGGTCTGGAACGGGCTGCCCTGCACCTCGTTGGTGTCCACGCCGTTCATTTCGCGCAGCAGGAAGTCGGTGAGGTTGCCGGCCTGGCTGCGTGCGATGTCGTCGGCATTGGCGGTCTGCACCGTGTACGGCAGCAGGTCGGCATCGATCAGCGTGCCGGGGATCGGCGTGGCGGTGACCTCGACCCGGTCCAGCGCGGTGATCTGCGCATCGTCGGCATTGACCGTGGTCTGCGCGTGCGCCGGTGCGGCGAGCAGGCCGATGGCGGTGGCGACGGCCAGCGCGAGCAGGCTCGGCGGCGGAGTATGCGGTCCTGGGGTGTGGGTCATGCCGGTTCCTTGAGGGCTCAGTAGAGAACGATCGATTTGATGCCGCGGCCGGCGCGCATCGCCTCGAAGCCGCGGTTGATGTGGTCCAACGGCAGGGTTTCGCTGATCAGTTCGTCGATGCGGATCTCCCCGGCCAGGTAGCGCTCGGCATAGGCCGGCAGCTCGCTGCGGCCCTTGACCCCGCCGAACGCGCTGCCGCGCCAGGCGCGGCCGGTAACCAGTTGCAGCGGCCGCGTGCTGATCTCCTGCGCGCTCGGCGCCACGCCGAGGATGATGCTTTCGCCCCAGCCCTTGTGGCAGCACTCCAGCGCCGCGCGCATCGCGCGCACGTCGCCGACGCAGGCGAAGCTGTGGTCGGCGCCGCCGTCGGTGAGGTCGACGATGACCTGCTGCACCGGCGCGCCGAAATCCTTCGGATCCAGGCAGTCGGTGGCGCCCAGCGCGCGCGCCAGCGGGAACTTGTCGCGGTTGATGTCGACCACGATGATGCGCTCGGCGCGCGCCATCACCGCGCCCTGCACCACCGACAGGCCGATGCCGCCGAGTCCGAAAACCGCCACACTCTCGCCCGGACGCACCCGCGCGGTGTTGAGCACGGCGCCGATGCCGGTGGTGACCGTGCAGCCGAGCAGGCAGGCCTTGTCCAGCGGCGCGGCCGGATGGATCCTGGCCACCGCGATCTCCGGCAGCACGGTGTACTCGGCGAAGGTGCTGGTGCCCATGTAGTGCAGCAGCGGGCGCCCGTGCAGCGAGAAGCGGCTGCTGCCGTCGGGCATCAGCCCGCGATCCTGGGTGCTTCGGATCGCCTGGCACAGGTTGGTGCGGTTGGAACGGCAGTACTTGCACACGCCGCACTCGGGCATGTACAGCGGGATCACGTGATCGCCCGGGCGCACGCTGGTGACGCCGACGCCGACCTCTTCGACCACGCCGGCGCCTTCCTGGCCCAGGATCACCGGGAATGCCGCATCGGCATCGGCACCGGACAGGGCGATGTCGTCGCCGTGGCAGATGCCGCTGGCGACCATGCGCACCAGCACTTCGCCGGCCTTGGGCGGCTGCAGATCCACCTCTTCGATGGCCAGCGGCTGGTTCGCCGCCCAGGCGACCGCGGCTCGCGTCTTCATTCCGGCTCTCCCCGCCTCCCGTCGCGGCGCCCGAGAGCGCCGCTCGCCTCAGCTCACTGCGCCACGATCACACCCCATGGCATCTCGCCCACCGCGATCTGCTTGATCTCCTTCATCGCCGCCGTGTCGATGACACTGACGCTGTTGGAACGGCCATTGGCCACGTACAACTTTTTGCCGTCCGGGCTCAGCGCCGGGTTCCAGGGCCGCTGCCCCACCGGGATCTCCGCCAACGCACGGCGCGCGGCCGGATCGATCACGCTGACCGTGCCGGCGCCATTGGACGCGTACACGCGGCTGCCGTCGCGGGCGATGGCGATGCCGGCGGTACGCTGCCCGGCCGGAATGCTGGCCACGCGCGTGCGCGCCGCCAGGTCGATCACGTCGACCACGTTGGCCGCTTCCTGCGCCACGTACGCCGTCTTGCCGTCGGGCGCGAACGCCATGCCGCGCGGATGCCCGCTGGTGGCGATGACGCCGGTGGACGCGCCGGTCTTCAGGTCGATCACGTCCAGGTCGTTGGAGCCTTCGTTGCTGGTCAGCAGCAGCGCGCCATCCGGCGTGTAGACGCAGTGTTCCGGCGCCTGCCCGCGGGTGGCGATGTGCGCGCCGATGGTGAAACTGGCCGGGTCGATCAGCATCACCTGGTTCTGCCCCTCCACGCACACCGCCAGCTGGCGGCCGTCCGGCGACGCGGCCACGCCTTCGGCGTTCTCGCCGATGTCGACGCTGCGCAGCACGCGGTCCTGCACGGTATCCAGGTCCAGCAGGCGATGGCCCTGCGCGTCGATGACGTACAGATGCCCGGGCGGCCCCGGCACCACCTGCTGCAGGCGCTTGCCGAGCTGGCCCTGCGCCGACAGCGTCCGCACCACGTGGTCGCTGCCGGTGTCGATCACCGAGATGGTGCCGCTGCGCTGGTTCGGGACGTAGGCCAGCGCCGCGGTCGCGGCCGCAGGCGCCGGCGCGGCCGCCGCCGCATCGGCCCCCGCCGTCGGCGCGGCGGTGCGCTGGCACGCAGCAGCGAACAGCGACAGCGCGACGACGGCGGACAGGCGCAACGCTTTCCTCATTGCGTGGCGCCCGCGGTCTTGTTGATGGAATGGATGAAGGCCAGCAGCTTCTCGGTATCGCCCGGCTTGAGCACCGGACCGAACGGCGGCATCTGCCCGACCACCTTCTCGTGGCCGATCCGGGTCTTGCCGTGCGCGGTCATGCCGGCGGTGCCTTCGGTGATCAGCGTACGCAAGGTGTCGTCGTCGCTGCCGTACACCCAGATGTCGTTGGTCAGCGGCGGACACATGCCGCCACCACCGGTGCCGCCGTGGCAGGCGGTGCAGCCGGCGGAGTTGAACAGCGCCTTGCCTTCGGCGACCAGCTCCGGGGTGACCTTGACCGGCGGTCCCTTCGGAATCGGCGTCACCGCCGCAGCGGGGGCCGGTGCGGCGGCAGGAGCGGCGGCGGGCGCGGTCGCCGCCGGCGCAGAGGCCGGTGCAGGCGCCGGCGCCGCAGCCGGCTCGGGTGTGGCCGCTGGCGCGGCGGGCGTCTCCTGCTTGCCGCAGGCGGCCAGCAACAGGAGCGAGGCGAACAGGGACGCGGGCAACAGCACGGAGACGGCACGACGACGGACGGAAGCAGAGCGCATGGGAGCAGAACCTTTGCGGAGTGCACGATGGGAGGAGCAGGCCGCGCGAGCGGCATGTACGGAACGGCGGAAAGCGGTCATTGCGTGCGTCGGTGCTGGGCCTCCGTCAGCAGGTGGGCGAGTTCGGCATTGCCGCGTTGCTGGGCCAGCGCCGCCGGGGTCTTGCCGTCGGCGTCGCGCGCATCGGCGCTGGCGCCGGCGGCGAGCAGGCGCCGGGCGCTGTCCTCGCGACCGGCAGCGGCAGCCAGCATCAACGGCGTGACGCCGGCGCGGTTGGCACGGTCGGCTTCGGCACCGCGCTTGAGCAGCAGATCGAGGATCTTCGGGTCGTTGCGCGCCACCGCGAACATCACCGGGGTGAAGCCGGCCGGGTTGGCACGGCGCACGCTGGCACCCGCGGTGAGCAATGCCTGTACCAGGTCGGCGTCGGCATAGGAGATCGCCAGGTCCAGCGGCGTCCAGCCGTCGGCGGACACCGCCTCGACCTTGGCGCCATGCGCCAGCAATTGCGCGGCGCTCTTGCCGTCGTTGGACCAGGCCGCCTTCATCAACGGCGTCCAGCCATTGCTGTCGCGGCTTTCGACCTTGGCACCGGCGGCCAGCAGCTCACCGACCAGCAGCGGCGCCTGGTTGCGGATCGCCTGCTGCAGCGGCGGCTCGCCGAGCAGGTTGGGCTTGTCGGCGCTGGCGCCATGCCGCAGCAGCCAGGCCACGCGCACGCCATCGCCGGCGTCCAGCGCATGCGCCAGTTCCTCGTTGGGATCGGCACCGCCGGCGATGCGCAACTGCAATTGCGCCAGCATGTCCGACGAGGCCTGCGCGCTCGGCGTATCGTCCTGGTCGTCGGGCACCGCGTAGGAGCCGTGCGAGCGCAGATCGCCGGCGACGATGCAATCGGCGCAGTCCACCAGCGGCACGTGATACTCGCGCAGGATCGCGCCGATCTTGCCGGCGCTGCGCTGCATCGCCGCGTTCAGCGCATCGCGCAGTGCCGCGTTCTTGCGCGACACCGCCCACGCCATCGAATACTCCAGCACCTCGTTGTCGATGACGTTCAACGGCACCACGCCCAGACCGCCGCGCGCGGCGTAGTAACCGGCCACCGGCCCCCAGGATTCGGCGGCATCGAGCTTGCCGGCGGCGACCTGCTCGGCGAGCTTGCCGGGATGCTCCTGCGGCGCACTGGCAGAATCGTAGAACAGGTACTGCACCTCGCCCTGCACGCCATGGTCGAACAGCGCCTGCCGCGCCGGCGAGCTCTGGAACACGCCGACCTTTAGCTTCTTCAGTGCCGGATCGTCCAGCGACGCCGGGTGCAGGTCCAGGCCCTTGCGGGTGACCAGCACGTAGGTAGAGCGATACAGCGGGCGCGTGGGCAGGCCCATCTCGAAATCGCTGTTCATGTCCATCAGCACGTCGCAGCGCCCGGCGTTGATCGTGCTGCGCGCCAGGCCGCGCTGGTAGTAGCTGCGCCATTCGTACTCCAGGCGCCGGCCCATCTCCGCGGCCACCACCTGGGCGATCTTGTTCTGGAAGCCCTCGCCTGCACGATCGGACAACGGCATGTTGCCGGGATCGGCACAGACCCGCAGCACCGGCGCATCGGCCGGCAGCGTCGTGGCGGGCGCGGCGGAGGCCGGTGCCGCCGCGGCGGGCGGGGCAGCAGGAGCGCGAGCCGTCGCGGACGACGGCTCGCGCGTACAGCCTGCGGCGACGAGTCCGAGGCTGCACAACAGCAACACGGCGCGCGCGCCCGCAGGCAGGCGCCGCGAGGCGGGTGCCATCCGGCACCCGCTCGCACCCTGGACGCGGCGCCGCCGGCTCATCGCACCGACTTGGCGGCGACCGCCGCGCTGCCACCGCCGCCGGCCGTCGTGGCGGTCGCGTTGGGGGTCGGGGTGACGGTCTTGCCGGCGCCGTCGATGCGGAAGGTGTGCACCATACCGCCCAACGGGATCTTGTCGAAGCCGTTGCTGAAGGCCAGGCCGGCCGCACCCAGCGCACCGTACGGATCGCCCGGATCCAGGCCGGCGGCGACCGGCAGGCCGATCCAGCCACCGATGCCCGAGAACACCGCCACGTACTGGTGGCCGTTGGCCTTGTAGGCGATCGGGTTGCCGATGATGCCCGAGGGCAGCTTGGTCTCCCACAGCTTCTTGCCGGTGTCCTTGTCCACCGCGCGGAACCAGCCGTCCAGCGTGCCGTAGAACACCAGCCCGCCATCGGTGACCAGGGTGCCGCTCCACACCGGGAACTTCTCCTTGATCTCCCACTTGGACTTGCCTTCGACCACGTCGAACGCCTTGACGATGCCCAACGCGCCCGGCTCGTTCGGCTTCATCAACACGTTGGCGAACACGTACGGCAGGCCCATCATGGTGTTGCCGCGCTCCTGCGGGTCCAGCTCCATGTGCCAGTTGTTGGTGCCGCAGAAGAACACCGCCGAATTGGACGGGTCCACCGAGCACGGCTGCTGGTCCTTGCCGCCCATCGCCGCCGGGAACGCCTCGACCTTGCGGCCGCGCTCCAGCGGCGAGTGCGCCGCGACCTTGACCGGACGCCCGGTCTTCATGTCGATGCGCTCGGCCCAGTTGGCCGGCACGAACTTGTTGGCGCGCAGCAGGGTGCCGTCGCGGCGGTCCAGCACATAGGCGAAGCCGTTGCGGTCGAACTGCACGACCGAGGGCACCTGCTTGCCGTCGATGGTCAGGTCGACCAGGATCGGCTCGTTGACGCCGTCGTAGTCCCATTGGTCGAACGGGGTCTTCTGGTAGCCCCACACCGCCTCGCCGGTGTCGATCTTGCGCGCGAACAGGGTCATCGACCACTTGTTGTCGTACTCGCCGGTGTCGCATTCCTTCTGCGTGGTCTTGCCGCAGCGGTACGACGGGCTCCACAGGCCCGGATTGCCGGTACCGTAGTAGACCAGCTTGAGTTTCGGGTCGTAGCTGTACCAGCCCCACGCCGCGCCGCCGCCGCGCTTCCAGCCTTCGTCGGGATAGGTCTTCTGGCCGAGGTCGCCGAGCTGGCCGTGCTGCGGATTGGCCTTGTTGAAGTCCGGGCCGAGGCAGATGTCCTTGTCGGTGCCGGTGGCCTCGCAGGACCAGGCCTGCTTGCCGTCGGCCAGCGCGTACGCGGCGACGCGCCCGCGCACGCCGAACTCGTTGCCGCTGATGCCGGCCACGACCTTGCCGTCGGCGATGATCGGGGCCATGGTGATGGTCTCGCCCTTCTCGGGATAGGCGAGCTTCTGCTTCCACACTTCCTTGCCGGTCTTGGCATCGAGCGCGATCACGTCGCCGCTGAGGCTGCCGAACACCACCTTGCCGTCGGCGTAGGACGCGCCACGGTTGACCGTGTCGCAGCAGGCCACCGCGACGGCGCGCTCGTCCTGCTGCGGGGTGTACTTCCACAGCACCTTGCCGGCGTCTTCCTGCGACAGGTCGATCGCGAACACGTTGTTCGGATAGGCGCTGACCATGTACATGGTGCCGCCCACCACCAACGGCTGGCCTTCATGGCCGCGGGTGGCGTCGGTCTTCATCTCCCACGACATCTTCAGGTTCTTGACGTTGTCGCGGTTGATCTCGGCCAGCGGGCTGTGCCGGGTCAGGCCGAAGTCGCGGCCGATGCCGCCCCAGTTGTCCGGGTTGGCGGCATTGCTGGCGAACTCGCTGTCGGTATCGGCGACCGCGGCCGGCGCGGCGGCCGGCGGCTGCTGTGCGGCGGCCGGTGCGGCCGGCGCCGAAGCCTCTTCCTGCTTCTTGCAACCCGCCAATGCCAGCGCAGTGGCCAGCGCGAGCAGCGTACAAGCCTGGGTACGACGTGAATGACTGTGCATCGTTCTACTCCCCTCGTTGAAGAGCCGCGTCACTTCACCTATCGGCGTGTGCCACGGAACCTGAAGCGTGGGTATATGCGAGCAACGTCCATGCCATCGCGGCGCTGCGATGCAACATCCCTTGAGGTACGGATCACGACGCCGGTTGTCGTCGCGGAGACGCCCACCAGCGCGGTCGAAGGCGTCTCGGAAACGTGACACTTTGTGCCACATGGTTGCATCGGGCGTGGCGCAGTGTGAGCACATGTGCCGGTGGCACACCCTGCGCCATCGCTGCGCTTGCCACACTGGCGCACACGGATGACCACGGCGGGGCGCGCGACGGGGAGTGCGCATCCGACACGCCTGCACCGATCTCGCCAAGGAGGGTGCGGCGCGCGGCGGCGGTCAGCCGCCGCGCAGCAGTCAGTGCGACTGCGGCCCGACGCGGTCCTGCCACCACGCCAGCAGCGCGGCGCAATCGGCGAAATGCAGGTCGGCCAGCGCCGGCCAGGGATTGTCCGGATGCAGCAGCACGGTGGTGGCGCCGGCATGGCGCCCGCACTGCAGGTCGTAGGCGTGGTCGCCGACCATCGCCAGCGCCTGCGGCGCCACGCCCCAGTGCTCGGCCAACTGCAGCAGGCCGCCGGGATGCGGCTTGGGCGGCGCCTCGTCGCGGCCGAGTATGGTGACGTCCTCGAACAGGTCGTCGACCTCGATCTCTTCCAGGGTCAGCTGCGCCAGCTCGCGCGCGTTGCGGGTGAGCACCGCCAGCCGGCAATCGGCCGCATGCAGGGTACGCAGCAGCGCCGGCGCGCCGTTGGCCGCGGTGGCCTCCTGGGCCAGCACGCGCTCGTGCTCCAGCAGCCAGGCGTGCTTGCTGGCGCGCTGCGCGTCCGGCAGCGCCGCCAGGTGCTGCAGGATGTCGGCCTGCGGCGGGATCTGCAGTTCGCGGCGGATCAGCGCGAAATCGTGCACGGCGCGGGTCAGGGTGCCGTCCATATCGAACACCCAGTGGCGCACCTGGCACAGCGCCTCGGCCGGCGGTGGCATGGCGGCATGCATCGCGCTCAATCCCAGCCCGGCATCTGCGCGCCGTCCAGGCCGCCGGTCTCGAACACCGCGGTGCGGGTGCCGCCGGCCTTCACCGGGAAGGTGATCTGCAGCACCGTGGTCTTGCGCGCCAGCTTCCACAGCGCCTTGTCGTCGCTGATGAACATGGCGATGGCCTCGTCGGTCTTGGGCCGCCAGGCCGCGGCCGCGTGCGGCGGCGCGTCGTCGGCCTTCAGTTCCACCTTGCAGCCGCCGGCGCAGCGGAAATCGCCGGACTGCAGCACCAGGTAGGCGCTGCGCTTCCATTCCGGATGGTCGCGGAACACCAGTTGCACCGGCTTGGGTCCGCTGCCGTCCACATCGACCTTGTCGCGGCTGTACAGCATCGCCGAACGCTGCACGCCCTTGCCGGCCGGCACCTGCGAGTACTGCCAGGCCGCCTGCATGCGCCGCAGCTCGCGCGCCGCCTCGCCCTTGGCCTTGACCTCTGCATAGCCCGGCTGGATGCGTTCGGCCGCGTCCGAGCCGGGGTACTGCTGCAGCAGCGCCGCGCCGTGGATCCGGGCCAAGTCCCAGTTGCCCGACTTCACCGCGGCGTCGTACTGCTTGGCCAGGTCGTCGGCCGCCTGCGCCTTGGCCTGCGCTTCGGCCGCGGCCTGCGCCTTGCGCTCGGCCTCGTGATCGCCGCAAGCGGCCAGGGCGACGGCGCACAGCGCGCCGAGCAGGATGCGTTTCATCGTGGGGTTCCTCGTTGGATCAGGGTGTCGATGGCCTGCGCGACCTCGGCGGGCTTCTCGACGATGGACATGTGGCCGCTGCCGTCCAGCAGTACCTGGATCGCCTGCGGCAGGCGTTGCGCGTACAGCGCCAGCGCGCTGGCGTCGATCACCGCGTCCTGCACGCAATTCAGCAGCAGCGCCGGCTGGCGGATGCGCGCGGCCTCCTCGAACGGCAGGAACGCCTCCTCGCCACGGCCGATGCGCGCCAGCACCTGCTGCTCGAAATCGGCCTCGCGGCGCCGCCAGGCCACCACCGCCGGCACCGCCCAGCGCGGGATGCGCGGCTTGGCGCGCTCGAGCAGGAACACGGTGTCGATGTAGCGCTGCAGCGATGCGGCATCGTGCACCGCGAACGGATTGTGCCCGTCCAGCACCGCCTGGCCGAAGACGTTGTCGGCGAAGCGCACGCCGGCGGCGTTGAACAGGCCGACCCGGTCGAACACCGCCGGATGGCGCGCCGCGGCCAGCGCCGCGATGCCGCCTCCCATCGAATGCCCGAGCAGCACGCATTCGCCGCCCGCACGGCGCGCGCACTGCACCGCGAACGCGGCCACGCGCTCGGCCTGCGCCACAAAGCCGTAGTCCTGCCCGGCGATGCGCTGGCTCTCGGCCCAGCCGGGCAGATCCGGGATCACCAGGTGATAGCGCGTGCCCAGCGCGCGCGCCAGCGGCAGCCAGTTCTCCTTGCTGCCGGTGAAGCCATGCACCAGCAGCAGGGTCGGCGCGGCGGGATCGGCCGCGGCGCGCACCAGATAGGTCCAGGTGTGCCCGGCGACCTGCGACTGGCGCCGCCGCAGCCCGCTGCCGCGACGCTGGCGCAGGCTCTCCAGGCGCACCAGCAGGAACGGATCGCGCGCCACCAGCAGCGCCCCGATCGGCATCGCCACGAGCGCCACGCACAGCAGCGACACCAGCAACGCCAGGGCGCCAGCCAGCAGCAGCAGCATCATCAAGACCAGGGTCGCCATCACCATGGGGACACCGGAGCGCGCAGGCCGCTCATGCGCTCACGCCACCACGTCGGCTTCGCCGAGATGGAGGGCCAGCCACACGGTCGGCTGCCCGGGATCGGTGAAGGTCACCCAATGCGGCGTATCGGCCGGGATGAACAGATGGTCGCCCGGCGCCAGCGCGACCTCGCGCTCGCACAGCGCCACCCGCGCGCTGCCCCGCAAAAGCAGCACCCATTCGTCGTGCGCCTGCACATAGGGCGTGTCCTGCGGCGTGGTCTGCCCGTGCGAGACGATGCGCTCGACGCGGCAACCGGAGCGCCGGAGCAGTTCGGTGAAGATTTCGCCACCACGGGCATCGGGCAGCGCGGCCAGCAGGGAACCGGACAGTGGATGCGCGTCGCTCATCTCAGCAGCGCCTCGACACGCGCAGGTGATTCCGCTCGCATCGGCATCGGCACTGTCCTGCCGTGGCGATGGCGCTTGCAGCGGAGAGCAGGGAGGCGGTGGCGAACGGGGTCATGCGCGCATGGACCGGGGACCATCGGGACTGCCGAGGATATCGCGAATGCGTGGCAGCAGGTCGTGCTGATCGACGGCGGTGCGTGTGGAATCCGTTAAGGCGGCACTGCACAGGCACGCGCCTCATGCCGGCGGCGCATGCGACGCCGCAGATGACGACGTCCTGCAACGCAGGCGCGGCCATGCCGCCACCATCGCACCCTCCCCGCGCGACGCGATCGTCGCAACACGCCGGCCGCACACACGCACACGGCGCCGGGAGTGCTCCCGGCGCCGTGTGCGCGGTCTTTCGCGGGCGACTTGCGTCAGTGCGCGGTGCTGCCGGCCTTGGCCTTGTCCAGCATGTCCTGCACCGACACCGTGGTGATCGGGTGGTAGCCGGGCTTGGCCTTGGCGAACACCTCTTCGGCGAAGGCGAGCCCGTCCGGCGTCTTCACCAGTTCGGCGTAGATCGGCAGGATCAGCTTGCGGCGGCCGACGCGGGCGATGAACTCGCCGGCGGCCGGGCGCGCGTCCACATAGCCGCTGCGGATCGCCAGCGGATACCAGCGCATGGCGATCTCGCCGTTGGCGGTGCCGGTGAAGTGGTAGGCGTCGTCGAGCTGCTTGAGCTGCGCCGGGGTCAGCTTCTCGCCCAGGCCGCTGAGGAAGCGCGTCCACTCCTGGGTGCTCCAGGCGTCGGTCACCTGCTTGCCCGGCAACGTGCCGCTGCCGGTCCAGGCGATGCGCGCGGTGTCGACCATGGCGAAGTTGCGCGAACGCGCCTTCTGCGCGAACGCCGGAATGCCCGGCTCGTCCAGCCACGCATTCAGTTCCTGCGCGGTCACCGCGTTCGGCTTCTTGGGCAGCAGGTGGGTCTTCAGGTACTCGACGAACTGGTCGGTGTTGGCGCTCTGGAACGCGTGGTCGTCGAACCAGCCGCGCAGGAACGGATCGAAGGTGTCGCGGCCGAAGCGCTGCTCCAGGAACTGCAGGAACCATGCGCCCTTGACGTAGGCGACCTGGCTCAGCGCCTCGTCCGGATCGCGCTCGGTCAGCGCCGGCAGCGCCAGCGCCTGGTCGGCCGGGCTCATGCCCTTCAGTTCGGCGAGCAAGTCGGTCTGGTCGATCTCGCGCTCCATCTCCGCCGCTTCGGGGCCGTACAGCGCCTCGGTGATGCGCGCCTGCACGTAGGTGGTGAACCCTTCGTTGAGCCAGATGTCCTTCCAGCTGGCGTTGGTCACCAGGTTGCCGGACCAGCTATGCGCCAGTTCATGCGCGATCAGCGACACCAGCGACTTGTCGCCGACGATCACCGTCGGGGTGGCGAAGGTCAGGCGAGGATTCTCCATGCCGCCGAACGGGAACGACGGCGGCAGCACCAGCATGTCGTAGCGACCCCAGCGGTACGGACCGTACAGCGTCTCGGCGGCCACGATCATCTTCTCGGTGTCCTCGAACTCCTTGGCCGCCTTGTCGACCATCGCCGGCTCGGCCCACACGCCCGAGCGCGCCGAGATCGGCTTGAACACCAGGTCGCCGGCGGCGATCGCCAGCAGGTAGGACGGGATCGGCTGCGGCATCTTGAAACGGTAGTCGCCGTTGCGCACCGCCTTGGGATCGTTGTCGGCGCTCATCAGCACCATCACGTCCGGACGCGAGACCACGTGCGCGCTGTAGGTGAAGCGCACGCTCGGCGTGTCCTGCAGCGGCACCCACGAACGCGCGTGGATCGCCTGCGACTGGCTGAACATGAAGGGCAGCTTCTTGCCCTCGGTCATCGACGGCTCCAGCCACTGCAGGCCCGAGGCGGTCGGCGCGGTGTGGTAGGTGATGCTGATCGTCTGCGGCTGGGTCGGCGCCTCGATGGTCAGCTTGCTGCCGTAGATCTTGTCCGCCGGCGCCAGCGCGTACTGCAGCGGCGCCTGCTGGCCCTTGCCGTCGTCGGCCTGCACCTTCTCGATGGTCAGGTCGCGGGTGTCCAGCACCAGTTGCTTGGCGCTCTTGTCCTTCCAGTCCAGCGTGTAGGTGGCGGTGCCGCCGATCTGCTTGCTGTCGAAATCCAGCTTCAGATCCAGCGCCAGATCCTTGATCACGACCTTGGACGGCTCGGCGTAGGAGGTCTCGTCGTGGCTGCGGTCGGCCGGCTTGGCCGCGGCGGGTGCCGGCTTGGCGGCAGTGGCGGCCGCATCGGGCGCGGACGCTTCACGGGAACACCCGGACGCGACCATCGCGGCCAGGGACAACAACAGGAACGGGGAACGCATGGCAGTAACCGGTTCGAGGAAAACTCGCAGTCTACCGGAAGGCCGGGATTGGGGATTCGGGAGCGGGGATTCGCAACAGCGGTGCGATGCGCGCTGACGAATCCCGAATTACCACTCTCCAATCCCGGATCCACTCAGATCTTGTCGCCCGAATGGATTGCCACGATGCCGACGGCCAGGTTCTTGTGGTGGCTACGGGCGAAGTCGGCCGCTTCCATCATCCCCTTCCGCGCGTCCTGCGGCGGATGCTTGCGCCGGCACCGTCGGACCGCGCGTCGGGACTGAAGTCCCTCCCACAAGGAGGACAACCCAGCGCCGCGATCGGTCAGCCACCGATCGCCCGCTCTTGCGATTCCCGAATCCCGACTCCCGAATCCCGGCTTTCTGTGGCAGATGCTTGCACCGGCACCGCCGGACCGCGCGTCGGGACTGAAGTACCTCCCACAAGAACAGCCCAGCGCCGCGATCGGTCAGCCACCGATCGCCCGCTTTTGCGATTCCCGAATCCCGATTCCCAATTCCCGGCTTTCTGTGGCAGATGCTGCGCCGGCATCGTCGGACCGCGCGTCGGGACTGAAGTCCCTCCCACAAGGACGACACAGCGCGACGATCAGTCAGCACCCGATCGCCCGCCTTTGCGAATCCCCAATCCCGAATCCCCAATCCCGGCTCTAAATCCTATAGCCCGAGTGGATCGCCACGATGCCGCCGGTCAGGTTCTTGTAGTGGCTGCGGGCGAAGCCGGCCTCTTCCATCATCGCCTTCAGCGCGTCCTGCGGCGGATGCTTGCGGATGCTTTCGGCCAGGTACTGGTAGCTGTCGGCGTCCTTGGCGAACAGTTGGCCCAGGCGCGGCAGCACCTTGAACGAATGGAAGTCGTACAGCGGCTTGAACCAGTCGGCGGTGACTTCGGAGAATTCCAGCACCCGCGCCTGGCCGCCGACCTTGAGCACGCGGTACATCTCGCGCAGTGCGGCGTCCTTGTCGGTGACGTTGCGCAGGCCGAAGGCGATGGTCACCAGGTCGAAGCTCTGGTCCGGGAACGGCAGCGCCTCGGCGTTGCACTGCACGTAGTCCAGGCCCGCGACCAGGCCGCGGTTGGTGAGGCGGTCGCGGCCCACCGAGAGCATGCCGGCGTTGATGTCGCCCAGCACGATCTCGCCGTCGGCACCGACCCGGTCCTTCAGCAGCGCAGCGATGTCGCCGGTGCCGCCGGCCAGGTCGAGCACGCGGTCGCCCGGCTTGACCTGCGCGGTGGCGACGAAATAGCGCTTCCAGACCCGATGGATGCCCATGCTCATCAGGTCGTTCATCAGGTCGTAGTTGCCGGCGACCGAGGTGAAGACCTCGCCGACCAGCTTCTGCTTGTCCTTGGCGGCGACATCGCGGAAGCCGAAATGGGTGGTACCGGATTTGTAGGGGGATTCGCTCATGCCGGGATTATCGCACTGCCGGCCGCTGCGTGCCGGTGAAGCGCCACACGGGATGACAGCCGCCGGCCGCCTGCGCCAGACTGCCGGCCGACTCCCTTTCCCCCGGCCATCCCATGCTGACCACGCCCGACTACCGCGCCCTGCTCGACACCGCCATCGCCGAAGCCCGCCAGGGCCTGGCCGAGGGCGGCATCCCGATCGGCGCGGCCCTGTACCACCGCGACGGCCGCCTGCTCGGCTGCGGCCACAACCGCCGCGTGCAGGAAGGCGACCCATCCGTGCACGGCGAGACCGACGCCTTCCGCAAGGCCGGCCGCCAGCGCCGCTACAAGGACACCATCATGGTCACCACCCTGGCGCCGTGCTGGTACTGCAGCGGCCTGGTGCGGCAGTTCAACATCGGCACCGTGGTGGTCGGCGAATCGGTGACCTTCCAGGGCGGCATCGACTGGCTGCGCGAGAGCGGCGTGGAGGTCATCGACCTGCACAGCCAGGAATGCATCGACCTGCTCGGCGGCTTCATCGCCGCGCACCCGGACGTGTGGAACGAGGACATCGGCGAGGACTGAGCGTCCCGCCGACGCGCCCACGGGCCGACGCCATGCCATGCCGAGCGACGCCGACCTGGCGCGCCGGCTTGCCCCGCCCGAGCCTCGCCGCCGCCGCCGCGCCGGCCCCCTTGCTCGGCCAAGCCCGAGAATCCCCGCGCCAGCAGCGGCGGTAAGGGCCCTGCTTGCCGAGTGTTATATTGTTTCAAAAAATCGACACCGATCACACCGCATGCCATCTGTTGCCCTCGCTTCGCCCGCCTCCCTCGCCGTTCCCGCGACGCCCGCCGCGCGACTGGCCTCGATCGACCTGCTGCGCGGCACGGTGATGCTGCTGATGCTGCTCGACCACGTGCGCGAGACCTTCTACCTGCACCACCCGGTCGGCGACCCGATGGAGGTGGAGGGCACGGCGCCGGCACTGTTCGTCGCGCGCACCCTCGCCCACCTGTGCGCGCCGGTGTTCGTGTTCCTCACCGGCCTGTCGGCCTGGCTGTACGCGTCCCGGCAGGCCGACGGGCGCGCGGTGGCCGCCCGCTTCCTGCTCAAGCGCGGCCTGTTCCTGATCGTGCTGGAGCTGACCCTGGTCAACCTGGCCTGGAGCGGCGCCTTCCCGCCGCAGGCGCTGTACCTGCAGGTGATCTGGGCGATCGGCCTGAGCATGCTCGCGCTGGCCGCACTGCTGTGGCTGCCGCGGCCGGCGCTGGCCCTGCTCGGCGCGGCCCTGGTCGCCGGCCACCACCTGCTGGACGCCGTGCAGGTGCAGGGCGACGGCCCGCTCGCGGCCGCCTGGGCGGTGCTGCACGACCGGCGCTGGCTGGAGTTGGGCGAGCTGCGTCTGCGCACCTCCTACCCGGTGCTACCGTGGATCGGAGTGATCGCGCTCGGCTACGCCGCCGGCCCCTGGTACGGCGCCGCCGCCGAGTCGGCGCAGCGCCAGCAGCGCCTGCTGGCCTGGGGGCTGGGCGCGCTGACCGGCTTCCACCTGCTGCGCTGGCACAACGGCTACGGCGATGCGCCCTGGCAGGCGCAGGACGACCTCGCGCATACCGCGATGAGCTTCTTCAACGTCACCAAGTACCCGCCGTCGCTGCAGTTCCTGCTGCTGACCCTGGGCGTGGGCCTGCTGTTGCTGCGCCTGTACGAGCATCCCGCCGTGGCCCGTACCCTGGCGCCGTTGGCGACGATCGGCGCGGCGCCGATGTTCTTCTACCTGCTGCACCTGTACGTGCTGAAGCTCGCCTACCTGGCCGCGCTGGCGCTGTGGGGCGCCAACCAGGGCGACCTGTTCGGCGTGGACAGCGTGGCCGCGCTGTGGGCGATCGCCGCCTTGCTGGGCCTGGCCCTGTACTGGCCCACCGCCGCGTTCGCGCGGCTGAAGGCGCGGCGCCGCGACCTGGGCTGGCTGCGCTACTTCTAGGTTCATCCGCGTGCAATGCAGGCGTGGTCGACTGCCGGTTCCTTCGTCCGCGCCTGGAGACCTGCGATGTCCACCCGCCTGCCGCAGTTGCTGCTGATCGGCCTGACCCTCGCCGCCTGCGCCGGATGCGCGACCGCGGCGAGCAAGCGCGACGCCTGGGTGGTGCAGCAGATCCACGACTACAACCATCCCTACGCCGCGCAGCGCGCCGAGCTGGATACCAAGATGGCGACCATGGCCACCGGCGCCTACGCCTTCTACCGCGGCACCGACCACATTTTCTACCAGGACATGAAAACCCTGCCGGGTTCGCTGTGGACCTCGCCGCAGACCGGCTACACCTGGCTCGGCGGCGACACCCACCTCGGCAACTTCGATGCGGCGCGCGACAGCAGCGGCAAGGCGGTGTTCAAGGTCGCCGACTTCGACGAAGGCCACCTCGGCCAGTACGTGTGGGACCTGCGCCGGCTGGCCGCGAGCATGGTCCTGGCCGGGCGCGACAACGGCCTGTCCGACAGCGACATCGGCGACGCCATCGACACCATGGTCGGCGCCTACCTGGACAAGATCGCCGATTTCCGCGGCAGCGACGCCGAAGAAAGCTTCCAGCTGAGCAAGCGCAACACCAGCGGCGCGGTGGCCAAGATCATCGACAGCGCCGACGGCAAGAGCCGCAGCAGCCTGCTGTCCAAGTACACGGTGGTCAACGGCGGCAAGCGCCAGTTCCAGAACCTGGACAACCTGGTTGCGGTGGACGCCGGCACCGCCTCGGCGGTGGCCGCGGCGATGAACGGCTACATCGGCTCGATCGCCGCGTCCAAGCGCTATGCGTCCAGCTACTACAGCATCAAGGACGTGCGCCAGAAGCTGGGCTCGGGCACCGGCAGCCTCGGCCGCCTGCGCCTGTACGTGCTGATCGAAGGCCCGAGCGCGTCGACCAGCGACGACGTGATCCTGGAGTGGAAGCAGGAAGCGGCCAGCGTGGTCGCCGTGGCCGCGCCGTCGCAGATGCCGGCCTCCACCTACGACAACAACGAGGGCGCGCGGGTGGCGCGTACCGCCAAGGCGCAGACCATCGACGCCGACGTGCTGGTCGGCTACGCCAGCGTCGACGGCACCCCGTTCTACGTGCACGAGAAATCCCCGTTCCAGCAGGATCTGGATCCGACCGCGCTGGACAGCACCGGCAAGCTCGCCACCGCCGCCACCTACCTGGGTCAGGCCCTGGCCTCGGCGCATGCGCTGGCCGACCAGGACTACGACCCGAACGTGGTGCCCTACAGCATCGACAAGCAGATCGACCAGGCGGCCAGCAGCAAGAGCGGCCTGAAATCGGAACTGCGCCAGTTCGCGTTCGACTACGCCGCGCAGGTGCAACTGGACTGGCAATCGTTCGTGGCCGCGTACAAGGCGGGCACGCCGCTGTATTGAACGCGGCGGGGGTGGCCGGAATCGCCCACGCCGTCTTGGCGCTGCAGGAAACATACCCCAGCCTGCGGCACGCTCTCCTGTCGGAGCGATTCTCGTCCCCTTTTGTGGGATCCCAGTCGCGACGAGGCCTTACCGGCAAGTCCCGTCACGACGGAAGCCGCTCCTTGTATCTGGACATGGAGCCCTGATGGCGTTATGTCTACGGTTCTTCTTTTCGTCCGACACGCAAATCTCAAGCGAAAGCAAAGGCTTTCGCCCTTACGGGCGAGTTACTTTTCTTTGCTCGCGCAAAGAAAAGGTAACCAAAAGAAGCGCTTTACCACAGCCGAAGGCTGGTCAAGCGCGCCCTGCCTCGCGCCCTCCGCGCTAACGCGCTCCGGGTCCGCGTCCATCACGGGGATCCGCGGAAGGGGCATCCTGCCCCTGCCGCGGACGGCGCACATCCCTGTGCGCCGCCCTTCGGGTGTTTCCCCGCGATGGCCGCCGCTTCGGAAGGGAACCCAGTAAGTCAAAAGCAAGGGCAAGAGCCAAAGCCAAGCGACCGCGACTCCCACACGGACTCGTGGTGATCGCTGTCCGGGCTCGATGTGGGAGGGACCTTCGTCCCCTTTTGTGGGATCAGGCACGACGGCTTCCGAGGCCAGATCGTCCGCCTACGCAGTTCGTCGTGGTTGCATGACAGTTGACTCCCACAAAGGGGAACGCATCGCGGGCGTGCGTCGACCCGGAATTACAGGATGTACCGGCTCAGATCCGGGTCCTGTACCAGCTCGCCCAGGTGCGCGTCGACATAGGCCGCGTCCACGGTGACGCTCTGCCCATCGCGGTCCGGGGCTTCGTAGCTGAGCGTGTCGAGCAGGCGCTCGAGCACGGTGTGCAGGCGCCGCGCGCCGATGTTCTCCTGGCGCTCGTTGACCAGGAACGCGATCTCCGCCAGGCGCGCGATGGCCTCGTCGGTGAAGCGCAGGCTCACGCCCTCGGTCAGCAACAGCGCTTCGTACTGCTTGGTCAGCGCCGCTTTCGGCTCGGTGAGGATGCGGATGAAGTCGTCCTTCGACAGCGCCGACAGTTCCACGCGGATCGGGAAGCGGCCCTGCAGCTCCGGGATCAGGTCGCTGGGCTTGGCGAGGTGGAACGCGCCGGAGGCGATGAACAGGATATGGTCGGTCTTGACCGTGCCGTACTTGGTGCTGACGTTGGAGCCTTCCACCAGTGGCAGCAGATCGCGCTGCACGCCTTCGCGCGACACGTCGCCGCCGGTGGCGCCGGCCTCGCTGCGCTTGGCCACCTTGTCGATCTCGTCGATGAACACGATGCCGTGCTGTTCGCAGGCCTCGATCGCCGCGGCGCGCACATCGTCCTCGTTGACCAGCTTGCCCGCCTCTTCCTCGATCAGCAGCGGCCGCGCGGCCTTGATGGTCAGCTTGCGCGACTGCGACTTGCCGCCACCGAGGTTGGAGAACATCTGCCGCAACTGCTGGCCCATTTCCTCCATGCCCGGCGGGGTCATGATGTCCATGCTGACGTTGACCGCGACATCCAGTTCGATCTCGCGCTCGTCCAGTTCGCCGGCACGCAGCATGCGCCGGAACTTGCTGCGGGTGTCGCTGTCCTGCGCCGAGGGCTCGTTGCGTGCGGCTTCCGGATCGAAGCCGATGCCGGCGCTGCGCCGCGGCAGCAACGCATCGAGGATGCGGTCTTCGGCGCGCTCCTCGGCCTGCGTGCGCACGCGGGTCTTGGCCTGCTCGCGGTACAGCTTGACCGCGGTATCTGCCAGGTCGCGCACGATCTGCTCCACGTCCTTGCCGACGTAGCCGACCTCGGTGAAGCGGGTCGCCTCGACCTTGACGAACGGCGCGTTGGCCAGCGTCGCCAGACGCCGCGCGATCTCGGTCTTGCCGACGCCGGTGGGGCCGATCATCAGGATGTTCTTCGGCATCACTTCGTTGCGCAGCGCATCGGGCAACTGCATGCGCCGCCAGCGGTTGCGCAGCGCGATCGCCACCGCGCGCTTGGCCTCGTGCTGGCCGACGATGTGGCGGTCCAGCTCCTGCACGATCTCGCGCGGGGTCATGGTGCTATGGGTATCGGTCATGGTCGGGAAATCGAAGAGGGAATCGGGAATGGAGAATCGGGAATGGGAAAGCAGGCGTCATCGGTGACGGAGACGGGAACTGCTGTTGCGATTCCCCAGTCCCCATTCCCGATTCACAGCTCTTCCACCACCACGTTGCGATTGGTGTAGATGCAGATGTCGCCGGCGATGTTCAGCGCTTCGACGGCGATGGTGCGCGCGTCCAGCGTGGTGTGGCCGAGCAGCGCGCGCGCCGCCGACAAGGCGTAGGAACCACCGGAGCCGATGGCGATGATGCCGTCCTCCGGTTCGATCACGTCGCCGGTGCCGCTGATGATCAGCGAGGTTTCCTTGTCGGCGACCGCCAGCAGCGCCTCGAGCTTGCCGAGGCGGCGCTCGGTGCGCCAATCCTTGGCCAGTTCCACCGCGGCGCGGGTCAGCTGGCCGTGCTTCTCCAGCTTGGCCTCGAACAGTTCGAACAGGGTGAACGCATCGGCGGCGGCGCCGGCGAAGCCGGCCAGCACCTGGCCCTCGCGGCCGAGCCGGCGCACCTTGCGCGCATTGCCCTTCATCACGGTGTGGCCCAGGGTCACCTGGCCATCGCCGGCCACGGCGACGCGACCATCGCGGCGCACCGACAGGATCGTGGTGGCGTGGAAAACATTGGGGTTCTGACTGGGATCCATGCGGCCTCCGGAGCGATGACTCAGGTGTGGGGGCTGGCGGCGCGCGGTTCAAGCGTCGCCGAGCCGGGCATGCGCCGGCCGTGCCGGATCGGCAGCGATACCCCACGCGACGTACCAGTCCTCGCCCTGGGTTTCGATCGGATGCAGGGTGCGCCCGGCGCCGTTGCCGCAAGCCAGGTCGTGTGCCGCGCAATCGCGATCGCAGCCCCAGCACAGCCGTTCGGGGCGGCGCGGCGCCAACGGAAAGGGGTTGGCCATCGGTGAGCCCTCGCAACGTGGGAGGACAGTGTCGTCCCGCCTTCGCCGACTCGCCTTGATCCAGAACAAGCGCGGGCGCGATGCGGCGCTCAGGACTTGCGCTTGGCCCGCGGGTGCGATGCGTCGTAGACCTTGGCCAGGTGCTGGAAGTCCAGATGCGTGTAGATCTGCGTGGTGGCGATGTCGGCATGGCCGAGCAGTTCCTGCACGCCGCGCAGGTCGCCGGAGGATTCCAGGATATGGCTGGCGAAACTGTGCCGCAGCATGTGCGGATGCACATGCTTGAACAGGCCTTGGCGCCCGGCCAGTTGCTTGATGCGGATCTGCACCGCGCGCGCGCCGATCGGCGCTCCGCCGCGCCCCGGAAATACCGGTGCCGCTGCCTCGCCCCGGCTCTCCTCGCGCCACGCCAGCAGTGCGCTGCGCGCATGCGAGCCGACCGGCACCAGCCGCTGCTTGTTGCCCTTGCCCAGCACGCTGACCATGCCGGCGACGAAATCCAGATCGCGCCAGCGCAGCGCGCACAGTTCGCTCAGGCGCAGGCCGGAGGAATAGAACAGCTCCAGCAGCGCGCGATCGCGCAGGCCCAGCGGCGCATCGGTCGGCACTTCGACCAGGCGCACCGCCTCGTCGGCGTCGAGCACCTGCGGCAGCTTGCGCGGTGCCTTCGGCGCGCGCAGTGCCGCGGCCGGGCTGGTGGCGATGTGGCCGTGCTTGAGCAGCCACGCATAGAAACTGCGGCACGCCGACAGGCGCCGCTGCAGGCTCTTGGGCGACAGCCCGCGACGGTGCTCGGCGGCGATGAAATTGCGCAGTTGCGCGGCATCCAGCGCGGCCGGTTCGCCAAGCAGGTTGGCGGCCGCCCACGCCTCCAGCGCCGCCAGGTCGCGGCGGTACGCGTCCAGGGTATGCGCGGACATGCGCCGCTCGACCTGCAGGTAGGCGAGGAACCGGGACGCGGGAGACGTGGCCTCGCTCGCGGTGACAGCAGTGCCCTGCCCGGCCTGGTGATCGGCAGCGCCGGTTCCGGCGCTGTCCCGGGTCCCGGGTCCCGGATCCCGAGTCCCGGCCCCACTCATCGCTGCAACGCCACCGCCAGCGCCTCGCCCATCATGCGCAGGAACAAGGTGCCCATGCCGGGATAGAACCGGTTCGGGTCGCGGCTGCCGACCGCGATCAGGCCCAGGCCGGGCAGCGGCAGCAGCGCGGTGGATTGCACTTCGTCCACGCGCTCGCCGTACAGCAGCGCCTGCTTTTCCGGTTGCAGGCGGCCGCAGATCGGCTCGCCGTCCTTCAGGCAATCGCGGAACGGCGCCAGCCGCGGATCGTCGGCCGCCAGCACCTGCAGCCACGGCGCCTGTTCCAGGCCAGGCAAGGGCTGCAGCAACACGATGCTGACCAGGTCGCCCTGGAAATCCTCCTGCAGCGACGCGGCCATCGCGCGCACGCTGTCGGCGGCGCTGCGCTGGCGCATCAGCGCCAGGGTCAACTGATGGGTGCGCACCGCCAGCCGCTCGTTGACCTGCGCGTTGGCGGCCAGGTCGGCCAGCCGCCGCGACAGTTCGCGGTTCTTGTCGCGCAGCACTTCCAGCTGGTAGCTGGCCAGCGACGCGGTGGGACCGTCGTCGCGCGGTACCACCAGGGTCAGCGCCAGGTCGGGAAACTGTTTGAGGAATCCGGGATGGCGCCGCAGCCACGCCGCCACCTCGTGCGCACCGAGCTTGTCCTGGCTGTCGCTCATCGGATCCATTCTCCATCGAAGACGAACGTCGCCGGCCCGGACATCACCACCGGTGCGGTGTCTTCCGGCCATTGCACGCGCAGTTCGCCGCCCGGCAGGCTGACGCGCACGTCGCGCTCCACCCGGCCGCGCTGCATCATCACCGCGGCCGCCGCGCAGGCGCCGCTGCCGCAGGCCAGGGTCTCGCCGACGCCGCGCTCGTACACGCGCAGGCGCAGGTGGCCGCGGTCGATCACCTGCACGAAGCCGACGTTGACCGAATCCGGGAACGAGGCGTGCTGCTGCAGCAACGGACCCAGGCGTTCCACCGGCGCCGCATCGACCAGGCCCACTTCCAGCACCGCGTGCGGGTTGCCCATCGACACCGCGCCGAAGCGCACGCTGCCACCCTGCAGCGGCAGCACGTATTCGTCGCGCGCACGCGGGAAGCCGACCAGCGGCACGTCCTCCGGCGCGAAGCGCGGCACGCCCATCGCCACGGCGAATTCGCCGGTGGCGCTGCGGGTGATGTGGTGACTGCCGGCGGGGCTCTCGATGACGAAATCGTCCGCGGCCGGCGCACTGCCGTCGCGCACCAGCCAGGCCGCGACGCAGCGCGCGCCGTTGCCGCATTGCCCGGCGGCGCTGCCGTCGGTGTTCCAGATGCGGTAGCTGGCGACCGCCGCGGCGTCGCGCGGCGGTTCGATGGTCAGGATCTGATCGCAGCCGACGCCGAAGTGGCGGTCGGCCAGGCGCACCGCCAGTGCGGCGTCCGGCGGCGGGGTGCCGTCGCGCAGGTCGAGCACCACGAAATCGTTGCCCGCGCCCTGCATCTTGCTGAAACGCAGGCGCGCGGCGTGGCGGGCCTCACTCATTCCCATTGGTGGGCATGGTGGTGTCGTTGGCCGGCGGGCGCTGCCCATCCACCGGCTGCGCCTGCCCGGCGGGATCGGTGGTCGCCGGCGGCGTCGCATCCGGCGCGGGCGTGGCGGGCGCGGCTTCCACCGGCACCGGCTTCTGCGGCATCACCAGCGGACCCTTGTTGCCGCAACCGGCCAGGGCCAGCAACGCAGCGGCGGAGAGAACGAGACGGATCGGAGAAGAGGACGATGTGCTCATGCGCCGAGTATAGCCACACCGGCATGAACCGGCTGTGCCGCGGTCGCGTGACGCGGCGCGCTCACGCGCGCGGCGGTTCCGGCCGCCACCACAACCATAGCGCCACCGCGCTCATGCAGCCGATCGCCAGCACCTGCACCCACAGCCGGTGCACGAACAGCAGCAGCACCAGCGCGCACGCGGCCATGGTCAGCGTCGCCATCCACTTGCCGCGGCGGCTGACCGCGCCATGCCGTTCCCAGTCGCGGATGCTGCGGCCGAAACGCGGATCGCGCAGCAGACGCCGACGCAGCCGCGGCGAACCGCGCGCGGCGGCGTAAGCGGCGATCAGCACGAACACCGTGGTCGGCAAGCCCGGCACAAAGATGCCGACGATGCCGGTCGCCAGGCTGGCATAGGCCAGCAGCCACCAGGCCCAGCGGAAACGGGAGTGCGTGCGCATGGCGCCATGATAAGCCTGCGCTGGCGCGGGCAGGTGGCGACCACCCGCCGACGCAACCGAGGTAGCCGTGCGGCAGCGGCTGTGGGAGCCGCTTCGGCCGCGATGGAAGAAGCCACCGGTGCGTCCGACTCTTTGCAGTCGGGACTGAAGTCCCTCCCACAAGGCATTGCCAAGCCGTCAGCTGCTGCATGGCATGGCGCATCCGCCATCGACCCTTCAGGTCCGACTCGGCCGCCATGCTCACTGTGGGAGCGGCTTCAGCCACGACGCGCGAAGCCACTGGTGCGTCTGATCTGATTGCAGTCGGGACTGAAGTCCCTCCCATAGCAGTGACCACGCCGCCAGCGCGACTGCCGGCTCTCGCGCGGTGATCAAGCGTTCCGCCCACCGTGGGAGCGGCTTCAGCCGCGACGGGTGAAGCCACAGGCCATCCGCCATCCAACCAAACATCGGGATGGGCCGGCCTCACGCCAGCCGCCCCACCTGCGCATCGGCCAGCCCGCAGGCCGGCCGATGCGCATGGCCCTCACTTGGTCGGCTGCTCCACGCCCAGCTGGTCCAGCATGAAGGCATAGGACTCGGCCATTTCGCGGTAGCGACGGAAGCGGCCGGACTTGCCGCCATGGCCGGCTTCCATGTTGACGCGGAACACGATCGGCTGGTTGCCGGTGTCGTTCTCGCGCAGCTTGGCCACCCACTTGGCCGGCTCCCAGTACTGCACCTGCGAATCCCACAGGCCGGTGCCGACGTACATCGCCGGATAGGCCTGGCGGGTGACGTTGTCGTAGGGCGAGTAGCTGAGCATGTAGTCGTAGTACGCCTTCTGCTCGGGATTGCCCCACTCGTCGTACTCGTTGGTGGTCAGCGGGATGCTCGGATCGAGCATGGTGGTGACCACGTCCACGAACGGCACCTGCGCCACCAGCACGCGGTAGTCCTTGGGCGCCATGTTCGCCACCGCGCCCATCAGCAGGCCGCCGGCGCTGCCGCCGGCCGCGGCGACGCGATCCGGTGCGGCGTAGCCCTGCTGCACCAGCCCGCGGGTGACGTCGATGAAGTCGGTGAAGGTGTTCTTCTTGTGCAGCAGCTTGCCCTGGTCGTACCAGTCGCGGCCCATTTCCTGGCCGCCGCGGATATGCGCGATGGCGTAGACCACGCCGCGGTCGAGCAGGCTCACCACCGGCAGGTTGAACGCCGGGTCGGTGGACATGCCGTAGCTGCCGTAGGCGTACTGGTACAGCGCGGCGCTGCCGTCCTTCTTGAAGCCCTTCCTGTAGACCAGCGACACCGGCACCTTGACCCCGTCGCGCGCGGTCACCCAGACGCGTTCGGTCTGGTACTTGCTGGCGTCGTAGCCGATCACCGGCTGCTGCTTGAGCAGCTTGCGCTCGCCGGTGCGGGTGTTGAGTTCGTAGGTGGTGGCCGGGGTGGTCAGCGAGGTGTAGCTGTAGCGCAGCCACGGCGTGTCCGGCTCGGCATTGATCGACAGGCCCATCGAATACGCCGGCTCGTCGGCCTTGACGTACTCCTCCTTGCCGTCGGCGAAGTGCAGACGGATCCGCTCCAGGCCGTCGGAGCGCTCGGCGATGGCGGTGAAGCCGTCGAACAGTTCGAAGCCGTCGATGAACACCTTTTCGTCGTAGGGCAGCCAGCTCTGCCACTGGTCGCGCGAGGTGGCGCCGTCGGGCGCGGTCATCAGCGCGTAGTTCTTGGCCTTCCAGTTGGTGCGGATCACCCAGCGGCCGTCGAAGTGATCGGCGTGGTACTCGACGTCGCGCTCGCGCGGCGCCAGCACGGTGAAGCGCTGCGGATCGGCGGCCGGCGCATAGCGCTGCTCGGAGGACACGGTGCTTTCGACGCCGATGACGATGTACTTGTCGTCGCGGGTGCGGCCCACGCCCATGTAGAAGCTGTCGTCCTTTTCCTCGTACACCAGCGCGTCCTGCGCCGCCGGAGTGCCCAGCACGTGCTTCTTGACCCGCACGGTCAGCAGCGTCTCCGGGTCGTTCTCGACGTAGAACAGGGTCTTGTTGTCGTCGGCCCAGACCACGTCCGGCGACACGCCGGGGATACGGTCGGCATAGACCTCGCCAGTGTCCAGGTTCTTGAAGCGCACCACGTACTGGCGGCGGCCGACGTCGTCCTCGGTCCAGGCCAGGATGCGATTGTCCTGACTGACCGCCGCGTCGCCGACGCTGAAATAGCCCTTGCCGGCGGCCATGGCGTTGACGTCGAGCAGGATCTCCTCCGGTGCCTCCATGCTGCCCTTGCGGCGCGCCTGGATCGGGTAGTCCTTGCCGCTCTCGTAGCGGGTGTAATACCAGTAGCCGCGCTCGCGGTACGGCACGCTGCTGTCGTCCTGCTTGATGCGGCCGACGATCTCCTCGTACAGCCGGTCTTCCAGCGGCTGCAGCGGCTTCAGCACCTGGTCGGCGTAGGCGTTCTCGGCGTTGAGATAGGCCAGCATCTGCGGGTTCTTGCGCGCGTCGTCGCGCAGCCAGTAGTAGGCGTCCTGGCGAACGGCGCCGAACGGCGCCTTGACCGCGTGCGGCTGCTTGGCCGGATGCGGCGGGGTGGCCGCGGCGGCGGAGGCGGAGGAAGCGAAGGAGGCGGTCATGAGCAGGACAAGGCTCGCTAGCAAGGGGCGGTGAGGCATCTAATGGGGCTCCGGCGGCAGTAACGCAACGGGACGCGCCGCCTTGGCCGGGCGGCGGCAGCGGGCGGGCGCCGCGCAGTGCCGGCCGAGTCTCCCTGCAACGCTGCGCCGTGGCAAGCGTGCCGAGGCAGTGCAGCCTGCGACGCAGGGCAATCGGCGGGCCGTGGTGCCGCGATGGCATCGCGGCGGGCAGCCGTGGCCAGCGAAGCCGAATGGCGCCGCATCGCACCGCACACGATCGACCGCCAGGAAAGCAACGCCAGATGCACGAGTGTGCACGGCCCCGACCTACGCCCGATTCGCCCAGGCCCAGCGCCCATCCCGGGTCGCGCCGCCACAGCCACCGCGCAATCTGCCGGACCTCGCCGACTGGACGCGGCTAACACGCTCGGGAACACGCTCCTCTATCATCGGTCGCATGGCTTCCCTTCCTGGCGACACCCTCAGCGCCTCGCCCGCCGCGCCCGGCTATAGCCGGCGCAGCCGCGAGATCGAACCCTTCCACGTCATGGCCTTGCTGGCCCGCGCCAACGAACTGGAACAGGCCGGCCACGACGTGATCCACCTGGAAATCGGCGAGCCGGACTTCACCACCGCTGCGCCGATCGTCGCCGCCGGCCAGGCCGCGCTGGCTGCCGGCCATACCCGCTACACCGCTGCGCGCGGCCTGCCGGCCCTGCGCGAGGCGCTGGCGGACTTCTACCGGCAGCGCCACGACGTCGACCTGGATCCGGCACGCATCCTGATCACCCCCGGCGGCTCCGGCGCGCTGCTGCTGGCCAGCGCGCTGCTGGTCGATCCGGGCCGCCACTGGCTGATGGCCGACCCCGGCTACCCGTGCAACCGCCACTTTCTGCGCCTGGTCGAAGGTGCCGCGCAGCTGGTGCCGGTCGGCCCGGACAGCCGCTACCAGCTGACCCCGGAGCTGCTGCAGCGGCACTGGAACGCCGACAGCGTCGGCGCGCTGGTGGCGTCGCCGGCCAACCCCACCGGCACCGTGCTGTCGCGCGCCGAACTGGCCGCGCTGTCGCAGACGCTGCACGCCCGCGGCGGGCACCTGGTGGTGGACGAGATCTACCATGGCCTGAGCTACGGCATCGACGCGCCCAGCGTGCTGGAAGTCGACGACGACGCCTACGTGCTCAACAGTTTCTCCAAGTACTTCGGCATGACCGGCTGGCGCCTCGGCTGGCTGGTGGCGCCGCGCGCGGCGGTGCCGTCGCTGGAGAAGCTGGCGCAGAACCTGTACATCAGCGCGCCCAGCATCGCCCAGCACGCGGCGCTGGCCTGCTTCCTGCCGGAAACGCTGCAGATCCTGGAAGCGCGCCGCGCCGAATTCGCGCAGCGCCGCGACTACCTGCTGCCGGCGCTGCGCGCGCTCGGCTTCCGCATCGACGTCGAGCCGGAGGGCGCGTTCTACCTGTACGCCGACGTGTCCGATTTCACCGACGACGCGCAGGCGTTCTGCGCGCACTTCCTGGAGACCGAACACGTCGCGTTCACCCCGGGCGTGGATTTCGGCCGCCATCGCGCACGCCAGCACGTGCGCATCGCCTATACCCAGAGCCTGCCGCGGCTGCAGGAGGCGGTGGCGCGGATCGCGCGCGGGCTGGGGCGCTGGGCGCGCTGAGGCGACCAGCGGCGGGGGGAGACGCGAGTGAAGCCAGCCTTGCTCATCTATCGCGAAGCCATCGAATCCGATCTGACTGCCATCTGCGCGCTCGGCGAGGAAGTGAACGCTGTCCACCATGACGCGTTTCCCCACATCTTCGCCGGCCCGGGCGAGGCGGACCGCGACGTGGCGCACTGGAAGCGCAGCATCGGCCAGGACAATGCCACCACCCTCGTCGCCGAAGCGCAGGGCGTCCTCGTCGGTTTCGTCACGGTCGGCATGGTGTCGGAATCGCACTCACTGCTGCAGCCCATGCGCTTCGGCCGGGTAGGCAGCGTGGGCATCACCCAACGCCATCGCGGCCAGGGGATCGGCCCGGCGCTGATGCAGCGTGCGCACGAGTGGGTGGCGCTGCGCGGCGGTGTCGAAATGCGCCTGAATGTCTGGGCCTTCAACACCCACGCACTGCACGTTTACGAAGAACTGGGTTATGACGTCCGTTCGCTGACCCTGGTCAAGTCGTTGGCCGACGGGGCCTGAGCACCCGCTGCGGCGGCGACCTGAGATCACCTTGAGAACGCGGACAATGCCGGCGCGATCGTGACGCGACGCATTGCGCGCAGGCTCGGCCGCTCATTGGATGGCGCGCCAGGCCAGGAGATGGTCCGCGCCCCAGCCGGGACGCGGACTACACCACTCACTTGGACAACCGCTCCCACAAGAAGCTGTACGCCAGCGCCTGCATGTGCGCCGCCTGCGCATTGTTGGCCGCGCCGCCATGACCGCCTTCGATGTTCTCGTAGTAGGTCACGTCCTTGCCGGCGTCGATCATCTTCGCCGCCATCTTCCGCGCATGGCCCGGGTGCACGCGGTCGTCGCGGGTCGAGGTCAGGAAGATCACCGGCGGATAGGTCTTCTTCGGGTCGAACAGGTGATACGGCGAGAAGGTCTGGATGAACTTCCAGTCGTCGGTGTCCGGGTTGCCGTACTCGGCCATCCACGAGGCGCCGGCCAGCAGGTGGCTGTAGCGCTTCATGTCCAGCAGCGGCACCTGCACCACCACCGCACCGAACAGCTGCGGATACTGCATCAGCATGTTGCCGGCCATCAGCCCGCCGTTGCTGCCGCCCTGCACGCCCAGGTGCTTGGCCGAGGTGATCTTGCGCGCGACCAGGTCCTGCGCCACCGCCGCCATGTCCTCGTAGGCCTTGTGCCGGTTCTGCTTCAGCGCCGCCTGGTGCCAGCGCGGACCGTACTCGCCGCCGCCGCGGATGTTGGCCAGCGCGTACACGCCACCCTGGTCGAGCCAGGCGCGGCCCAGGCTGCCGGAGTAGAACGGGGTCATCGAGATCTCGAAGCCACCGTAGGCGTACAGCAGGGTCGGCGCGCTGCCGTCGGCCTTGAGTTGCTTGGGCCGGACCAGGAAGTACGGCACCTTGGTGCCGTCCTTGGACACCGCGAAGTGCTGCTCGATCTCGTCCTTGGACGCGTCGAAGAAGCTCGGCATCGCCTTCAGCGTCTCGATGCTCTTCGGCCCGCGCTGCACGTCGGCCAGCATCAGAGTGGTCGGGGTCAGGAAGTCGGTGGAGGTCAGCCACACCTGGTCGTTCTCGTCGGCATCGACCGCATCGACGCTGGTGCTGCCGAAGGCCAGGTCGCCGACCGGGAACGCCGTGCGCGCCCACTCGCCATCGCCCGGGGTCAGCACCCACAGCCGGCTCTTGACGTCGTCGAGCACGTTCAGCACCAACCGCGACTTGGTCCAGGCGAAGGACGCCAGCGACGCGGTCTCGGTGGGCGTGAACAGCACCTGGAAGTCGCGCTTGCCGGCCATGAAGTCGTCGAACCTGGTCGCCAGCAGCGCACCGGCCGGGTAGGTCGTGCCGCCCACCGTCCACGGATCGCGCAGTTCCAGGGTCAGCCACTGGCGGTGCACGCCCTTGTTGGCCGAGTTGGGCACGTCGATCTTGGTCAGGCGGCCGTCGGCGCCGCGCAGGTACATCTCGTCGTTGTAGAAGGCCAGCGTGCGGCTGACGAAATCGCGCTCGTAGCCGGGCGTATCGTCGTGCATCGCGGCGATGTACATGTCGTCCGGCTTGCCCTCGTAGACCAGGGTGGCGCTGGTCATCGGGGTGCCGCGCTTCCACTGCTTGACGATGCGCGGGTAGCCTGAGCTGGTCAGCGAGCCGGGGCCGAAGTCGGTGTACAGGTAGACGGTGTCGGCATCGATCCAGCTCAGGCCGCCCTTGGCCTCGGGCCGGAAGAAGCCGTCCTTGATCCACTGCTTGGTGCTCAGGTCGAACTCGCGGGTGACGTCGGCGTCGGCGCCGCCGCGCGACAGCGCGATCAGGCAGCGGCGGTACTCCGGGCGCAGGCAGTTGGCGCCATGCCACACCCAGTTCTCGCCCTCGGCCTTGTTCAGCGCGTCCAGGTCCAGCACCGTCTCCCACTTCGGCTCGGGCTTGCGGTACTCGTCCAGGGTGGTGCGGCGCCACAGGCCGCGCTCGTGGGCGCGGTCCTTCCACAGGTTGTAGTAGTACGGGCCGATCTTCTGCACGGCCGGGATCTTGGCGTCGGAATCCAGCACCTCGCGGATGCCGGCCTCGCGGGCCTTGAAGGCGGGGGTCTCGGCCAGCCGCGCCTCGGTCTTGGCGTTCTGCGCCTTGACCCAGTCCAGCGCCTTGGTGCCGGTGACGTCTTCGAGCCAGGCGTAAGGGTCTTGGGGCATCGCGGTTTCCTTGGCCGCGGCGGTGCCGGCGGCGAGCAGGCCGGCGATCAGGCAGGCGTGTGCGAGTGAGGACATGTTCGGATCCGTGGAAGGACAGCGCCGCACCGTAGCACGCAGCATCGCCGCCCTCCCCTGCCGAAGGTCAGGCCGGGCGCGCGGTCCGCAGCGCCGGCCGGCGCCGCCGCGCCTGCGCCCGCGGCCTGGCCCGCCACTGCCCCCACAGACGCCGCAGCGGCGGCAGCGGGAAACGATGCAGAGCCCACCAGGCGCTCAACGGCATGCCCAGCAACCACAGCGGCCGCCAGCCCAGCCACTCGCTGTGGCCGCGCGCGGCCGGCCATACCAGGACCAGGGCCAGCCCGGCCAGGATCGCCTGGCGCAGCAGGCGGCGCAGGCCCGGGTGCGGGACGTGGGTGCGCGGGGAGGACGGAACGATCGGCATGACGGCAGCTCCTGGAAGTCGAGGCGCGCAGGTTGCCGCCGCGACATCTCAGGGGCTGCGACGCACCATTGACATGGCGCACGCGCATACTTCACCGGCGTTCGCCCTTCGCCCCGGAATCTCCTATGCGCCTGCTCTCCCTGTTCGCTTCCGTGCTGCTGCTGGGCATGGCCGTCCCGTTGCCGACGGCCCGCGCCAAGGCGCCGGACCCGGAGCAGGAACCCGCGCAGCCGCCGATCGACCTGCAGCGCTTCATGGGCCGCTGGTACGTGATCGCCCACATCCCGTACTTCGCCGAGCGCGGCCATGTCGCCAGCAGCGACGAGTACACCCTCAAGGAAGACGGCAAGATCGCGGTGCGCTACGAGTACCGCAACGGCTTCGACGAGCCGGTCAAGGAGCTCAACTCGCGCGCCACGGTCAAGGAAGGCACCGGCAACCGCCGCTGGACCACCTGGTTCTTCAGAATGGTGCCCACCAAGTACCGCATCCTGGAAGTGGCGCCGGACTATTCCTGGGCACTGATCGACTATCCCGGCCGCGACCTGGCCTGGGTGTTCGCGCGCTCGCCGAACATGAGCCACAAGCAGTACCGCGAACTGGTCGACAAGCTGGACCACCAGTACGGGGTCAACATCGACAAGCTCAAGCGCGTGGCGCAGCGCCGCGACCAGGTCGGCAAGCTCGGCTTCGAAGTGCCGAACAAGCCCTGAAGCGGTTCCCGTCGCAGCCGGCTGCGACGCGGACGACCCGATCCGCATTGCGCTGGGCCGGCGCACGCCGCGCGCCCGTGTGCCGTTCGGGCCACATCAGGCCCCTTACTGCGACCATCCAACGCCGCCACGCCGCCGCACCGGGCATGGTCTGCACCGGCACCACGATCATCCTTCGCTCAGCGAAGCACCCGGCGCGGCCCGTATGATCGGGGCGCCCTCCCCCACAGACAGGTGCACCGCTTGGCCAGCGTCCTCTCCGAACCTCTCGACGAAGCACCGCGCGGCTGCGCGGACGCGACCCAGCTGCGCGGCCAGGTATTCGCGCAGAACTGCCCGTCCCGGGCCGTGCTCAGCCACGTCACCAGCCGCTGGGGCGTGCTGGTGCTGGTCGCCCTGCGCAAGGGCACCCATCGCTTCGGCGATCTGCGCCGCAGCCTGGAAGGGGTCAGCGAAAAGATGCTGTCGCAGACCCTGCAGGCGCTGGAAGCGGACGGCCTGGTGCAGCGCACCGCCTACCCGGTGGTGCCGCCGCACGTGGAGTACGACCTGACCCCGCTCGGCGAGGAAGCCGCGGCGCATGTGCACGCGCTGGTGGACTGGATCGAGCGCAACATCGGCGTGATCCTCGGCGGCGGCGCGCCGCTGGATGCGGCGTAGGCGTCGACCTTCAGGCTGCGACACGCACTGGCGGTAAAGCGGCGGTCGCGGCTGGAGCCGCTCCGACGCGGGCTATCGCAGCGCGCACGGCGACGCCTCAGTCGTCGCTGTAGTTGCTCAGCGCCAGCGACAGCAGCGCCTTGGCCTGCTCGCGCAGCGAGCGCGGCTCGACAATCTCCGCATCCGAGCCGTAGTGCAGCACGTCCATCAGCAGTTCGCGCGAGACGCTGTAGGGCACCTTCAGTTCGTAGCGGCCATCGGCCAGGAACCGGCCCTGCTGCTTGGAATGCCAGTGCTCGTCGGCGACCCAGCGCGCGGCCTTGGGGCTGAACACGATGGTGGCCCAGCCCTTGGGCGCGCCGGAGAAGATGCCGTAGCTGGCCGCCAGCTGCGAATCCAGCTCGGCGTCGGCCACGTCCTGCGCCGGCTGGTCGAGCAGGCGCGCGTGGTTGATGCGATCCACCGCGAAGCTGCGCACCGCGTCGCGGCCATGGTCCCAGGCGTCCAGGTACCAGTTGTCGCGGTAGTGGGTGATGCGCTGCGGCGACACCGTGCGCTTGGTCGATTCGTCGGTGGAGCGGGCGCGGTAGTCGAAGGACAGGCGCTTGCGCTCCAGCACCGCCGAGGCGACGGTGCGGAAACTGGCTTCGTCGAGCTTGCGGCCGCGGTGCGGGATCACCCGCACCCGCTCCACCGGCCAATGGGTCGCCCCGGCCTGGGCGGCGAGCAGGCTTTCGATGCGCTGCTGCAGCGGCGCCAGCACCGAGGACAGCACCCCGCCGCCGGTCCGCGCCAGCAATTGCTGCGAGGCCAGCAGCGCGTGCAGTTCCTCCGAACTCAGCCACAGCCCGGGCAGCTCGAAACGGTCGCTCTCCCCGGACTCGTAGCGGAAGCCGGCCTCGCCGTCGCCCTCCACCGGCGCCATCAGCGCATCGCGCAGGAAGGCCAGATCGCGGTAGACGGTGGCGCGGGAGCAGCCCAGTTCGTCCTGCAGCCGCGCCACCGTCACCGGGTAGCGTGCGGACTTGAGCAGGCGGTGCAGTGCGTTGATGCGTTCGTAGCGGTCCATGGCCCCGATTATGTCTGAGTCGACGGCGGAAAACGCCTGCCTGGCGCGGCGGCCGGCTGCGCGCCCGAACCGTCGATGAAGCCGGCGCCCGGGGCCGGCCAGGGTGTCATGTGGATCCGGTATGATGAAATCGTTTCCATTTCGTTAGCCGAAGGCTGCGTCCTCATCCCCGGAGAAGCCATGTCCCGCCGTGCCACCCTCGTATCCGCCATCGCTTTGTTGCTGCTGAGCACGTCCCCGGCCTGGGCCGCCGACGTCGCCACCTCACCGACAGCCACGGACCCGGCCAGTTCGCCGTGGAGCGGATCGGGCGAACTGGGCTTCGCCTCCTCGCACGGCAACAGCACCAACGAAAGCCTCAACGGCCGGCTCAAGGGCCAGTACGTGGACGGCGACTGGATCCACAGCCTGGACCTGCTCGCCCTGCACGCCAGCGCCGAGTACACCGACACCAATCCGGACGGCACCACCACGCGCAAGCGCCAGACCACCTCCAACCGCTACACCGGCAGCGCCGGCAGCGCGCTGCAGCTCGGCGAGCACCGCCAGCTGACCGCCTCGCTGCGCTACGAGCGCGACGACTTCGCCACCTACGACCGCCTGGCGACGATCGGCATCGGCTACGGCACCCGGATCATGGACGGCGACCGCCGCAGCATCGACGTGCAGATCGGTCCCGGCGTGCGCCGCGCCCACGACGTTGTCGAGGACCGCACCGAAACCGGCCTGATCGGCCGCGGCCTGGTCGACTTCAAGTACGGCCTGACCAGCAACACCGAACTGGGCAACACCCTGCTGGTCGAATCCGGCGCGTACAACACCTTCGCGCAGAACGACCTGGGCATCTCGGTGAGCATGAACGAGCGCCTGGCGCTGAAGGCCGGCTGGCAGGCGCGCTACAACAGCGACGTCAGCGACGACAAGAAGAAGACCGATACCTTGACCACGATGAACCTGGTCTACAAGTTCAAGTGAGCCGGGATTGGGGAGTCGGGATTGGGGATTGGTAAAAGCCGGGTTCCTGGGTCGGTGTGATGGACGGCGGCCTGTGGCGGTGCCGGTCGCCGCATGGTGTCGCCACCATCGACGCACGACACCGCGTTGTGCCGCCGCGTTCCGGCACGGCAATGGCACGATCAGGATGCTTGTCGGGTGCCGAGATCCACTCCAAGACACCCCAAGGGCGCAAGGCGTGACGGTCCCGTTGCTCGACCGTCCTCCTGGAGGAAGGCTCATCGGGAACAGGTCTGACTGATCGGGAAGCTCTATCCGATCACGCTTCTTTGAAGGATGCTTGGCCGGGAAATCAGCACCATCCCGCGACCATCCCTCGACCTTTGATAGGTGCAGTATCGCTGCTGGTAGTTGTCCGGAACGGAGGCGTTCATGACCATATCCGATATCAAGACCGTGGTTCGCCGGTTCAACAAGGAGGTCATCGAAGACGGGGACCGCGCCGCATTCGAGGCACTGATGGCCCCGGGGTTCGTCAACCGATCCGCGCCGCCTGGCACTCCTGCAGGAGGCGAGAGCATGTGGAGCACCTTCCACGACGTTCTCCGGCCCGCATTGGCCGGGTTGACGGTGACCATTCACGACCAGGTCGCCGAGGGCGACAAGGTAACGACCCGCAAGACCGTGTCGGGCAGGCACACAGGGACCTTGTTCGGGGTGGAACCCACGGGAAGGCCGGTCAGCATCGAGGTGATCGACATCGTGCGGGTCGAGAACGGCCGCTATGTCGAGCACTGGGGGATCAACAACCTGCCGACCGTGCTCGCTGGCTTGCGGCGCGACGAGTCCGCGCCGTAGATACCGTCTCACCCCCTAGCAGGCAAGGCCCCTTTTCGGATCGAACGCCGTGCCCGATTTGAGAACG